>NZ_JBFTLQ010000109.1:0-22104 GCF_056396525.1 Cupriavidus sp. 05T41 | reverse complement strand
CGCTGTGTGCGCCGCCGCGCTCGGCGCGCTGCTGCCGATGCCGCGCCCGTTCATGGCGGGTATCGGCCATACCTACCTGGCGCATGCCGCCGACGCCTCGTTCCCGAGCGACCACGTCACGCTGCTGGCCACGCTCGGCTTCGTCCTGGTCCGCGCGCGCAGCGCCGGCTTGCGCGTGAGCGGAGCCGGCCTGCTGGCGGCCGCGGCCGCCACGGGCTGGGCGCGTGTCTACCTCGGCGTACACTTTCCGCTGGACATCGCCGGCGCGTTCGCGCTGGCGGCGTGTTGCGCGGCCATCGCGGCGGGCGCGTCCACCCGCCCGCTGCTTGCCACGCTCACGGCGCGTGCCGAGCAGCTTTACCGATACGTACTGGCCAGACCGATCGCGCGCGGATGGCTCAACCCATGACACTGGGAGACCCGATGGCGCCCGTTGCGCAGCGTGCCGCCGGCAATGGCGTGCCCTCCCCTGTGTTTGCCGTGCCTCCCGCGGCCGCCAGCCTGGTCGTCAGTRGGGTGGTAGGCGTCGGGCGCGGGCCGTTCAGCCTTGCCGTGGAGCCTGGCCGCTGCGTGGTGCTGTCCGGCGCTTCCGGCGCGGGCAAGAGCCTGCTGTTGCGCATGATCGCCGACCTCGACCCCAATCGCGGCGATGTCAGGCTGGGCCTGGTGCCGCGCGAAAGCATGAGCGCGCCGGCCTGGCGGCGCCAGGTCATGTACGTGGCGGCGGAGTCCGGGTGGTGGGGCGACGACGTGCTCGACCACATGGAAGATGCGGCGGCGGCACAGGCACTGCTGGCCCGCCTGCACCTGCCGCCGGACATCCTGCAGGCCGCCACGGCGCGCCTGTCCACCGGCGAGCGGCAGCGCCTGGCCCTGATCCGCGCGCTGGTGCGCCGGCCGCGCTTCCTGCTGCTTGACGAGCCGACCTCGGCGCTGGACGCCACCGCCACGCTCGCCGTGGAAGCCCTGCTTGACGATTGCAAGGCGCAGGGACTCGGGCTGCTGGTGGTGTCGCACAATCCCGCCCAGGTCGCGCGGCTGCAAGACCGCCACTACCGCCTCGGCGCCACCGGGCTGGAGGCGGTGCCGACATGACCCCGATCCCGCTCTCGGCCTACGATCTGGCGCTGGCCAGCCTGCTTGTGCTCGGCGGCGCCGGGGCATCGCTGGCCATGTCGCTGGGCGTGCACCGGAGCCTGCTCTGGGCCGCCGGCCGCATGGTAGTGCAGTTGCTGCTGGTCGGCCTGGTGCTGCGCACGGTGTTCGGCCTGTCCTCGCCGCTGGCGACCGCGCTGACCGTGACGGCCATGATCGCGGCCGCCGCGCGCGAGGTAGGCAGCCGGCAGGAGCGGCGCCTGGCGGGCCCCTGGCATGCGCTGATCGGCGCCGCCGCCGTGAGCCTGCCCACTCTGGTGGTGACCGTGCTGGCGCTGACCACGGCGTTGCGCCCCACGCCCTGGTACGACGCCCGCCATGCCATCCCGCTGGCCGGCATCATCCTCGGCAACGTMATGAACGCCGCCAGCCTGGCGCTCAACGGCGCCTTTACCGCCGTCTGGCATCAGCGCGCGGCGATCGATGCGCGCCTGGCGCTGGGCGACGACCGCCATGCCGCGCTGCGCGTGATCGTGCGCCAGGCGGTGCGCAGCGGTATGCTGCCCACCATGAACACCATGGCCGCGGCCGGCATCATCACCATGCCCGGCATCATGACCKGCCAGATCCTGGCCGGCATGGACCCGATCGCCGCGGCGCGCTACCAGATCCTGCTGATGTTCCTGCTCGCCGGGGGCAGCATGCTCGGCGTGATCCTGGCCGCCACGCTGGCGGTGCGGCGCCTGACCGACCACCGCCAGCGCCTGCGCCTGGACCGGCTGCAGCGGCGCTGACGGCGACCCATCAACGTACAAAGGACCCCTGCCATGCGCCYGCTGCTGGTGGAAGACGACCCGATGATCGGCGAAAGCGTGGAGGAAGGCCTGCGGGCCGAAGGCTATGCGGTTGACTGGGTCAGGGACGGACGCCTGGCCGATGCCGCGCTGGCCGCCAATGCCCCCGGCACCTACGACGCCATGCTGCTCGACCTGGGCCTGCCCGGGCGCTCCGGCGAAGACGTGCTGCGGCAACTGCGCGCGCGCGGGCTGGCGCTGCCAGTGCTGATCCTGACCGCGCGCGACGCCACCGCGGACCGCGTGCGCGGACTCGACGCCGGGGCCGACGACTACCTCGTCAAGCCGTTCGATCTAGACGAACTGTTTGCCCGCATCCGCGCGCTGCTGCGCCGCAGCGCCGGGCGCATCAGCAGCGAGCTGGCCCATGGCCGCGTGCGCCTGGACCCGGCCACGCGGGAGGTACGCTGCGCGGGCGAGATCGTCGCGCTGTCGATGCGCGAGTTCATGGTGCTGCAGGCCCTGATGGAACAGCCCGGCCATGTRGTCTCCCATGAGCGCMTGCGCGAAGCCGTCTACAACATGAACGAGGAAATCAGCAGCAATGCGGTGGAAGTCCATATCCACGCGCTGCGCAAGAAGCTCGGCGCGGACTTCATCCGCAACGTGCGCGGTGTCGGCTACAAGCTGGGAGGCTCGGCATGAGGACGATCCGTGCCCAGTTGCTGGCCGGCCTGCTCGGGGCGATGCTCATGTGCGCCCTGGTGGCGGGCGCGGGCGCATACTTCAAGGTAAGGCGAGAAGCCAGCGAGGTCTTCGATGCGCAACTGGAGCAGGCAGCGCGCATACTGCCGCCACACCTGGCGAGCGAAACCACGCCGCCGCTGGGCGACCACGAACTGGACGAGGAGATCGTGGTACAGGCCTGGGACGTACAGGGCCGCCAGGTCTACGCCTCGCATCCGATCTCGCTGCCGCGCGCGGACCTGCCKGGCTTCCATGACCTGCGCGCGCAAGGCCGCGAATGGCGCATCTACGGCGCGCACGTCGGCGAGCGCTATGTGCAGGCCGCGCAATCGCTGGTGTTTCGCCGCAAGCTGGCGGCCTCGCTCGCGCTTGGCGCACTGCTGCCCATTGTGGTGCTGGTCYCKGTGCTTGGCCTGCTGATCCACTTCGTGGTGCGGCGCTCGCTGCGCCCGGTGGAGGAGATCGCGCGCGCGGTCGGCAGCCGCTCGGCCGACAGCCTGGCGCCGCTCGACGACAGCGGCCCGCCTGAACTGGTGCCGGTGGTGGAAGCGCTCAACGCCCTGCTCGACCGGCTCAGGCAATCGATGGACACCCAGCGTGCGTTCGTCGCCGATGCCGCGCATGAGTTGCGCACACCGCTCACGGCGCTCAAGCTGCAGTTGCAGCTCGCCCTGCGCGCCGACAGCGCTGACAAGCAGAAGCTGGCGCTGGCCAAGCTGGGCGACCGCCTGGACCGCACCACCCACCTGGTKGCGCAGCTGCTGACGCTGGCGCGCAGCGAGGACAGTACCTCCGCGGCCCAGTCGCTGGTCGGCGACGTGCGCCTGCACGACGTGGCCGTGCAGGTGGTACGGGAGCTGCTGCCCATGGCCGAAGCCAGGGAGGTGGACCTGGGCCTGGAAGCCCGCGACCCCGAATGCCGGGTGCGCGGCGTGGCCGGCGATCTGTTCATCCTGCTGCGCAACCTGGCCGACAACGCGATCCGCTACGCCGGCGCCGGCGGCCGGGTCGACCTGCGCATCGAGCTGGCCGATGGCGCGCCCGTGCTGGCCGTGACCGATACCGGCCCGGGCATCGCGCCGGCCGAGCGCGACAATGTGTTCCGGCGCTTTCACCGCGGCAATGCCAGCGACGCGCACGGCAGCGGGCTGGGCCTGGCGATCGTGCAGAACATTGCCACGCGCCATGGCGCCACGGTGCGGCTGGAAGACGGCCCGGCGGGCCGCGGCCTCACCGTGGCCGTGGTGTTTCCGGCGCAGGGCAGCGCATGAGCGATCACAAGCATCCGATGCAAGACCGATCTCCCACTCGCGTTCACACCGAGGTTCACCCCGAAGATCACGCCAACGCGCAACCCCGCGGACCCGAGTGGCTTGCCCGGCCGGTGGCGGGCCTGCCGGCCGGCATCTGGCTGCTGGCAGGCCTGGCGGTGCTGCTGCTGTGGTTCGGCACGCTCGGCGCCCGCCACCTGCTCAGCTCCGACGAGGGCCGCTATGCCGAGATCTCCCGCGAGATGTTCGCCACCGGCGACTGGGTCACGATCCGCTACAACGCGCTGAAGTACTTCGAGAAGCCGCCGTTCCACATGTGGGTCACGGCGCTGTCGTACACGCTGTTCGGCGTGGGCGACTGGCAGGCGCGCCTGTGCGTGGCGCTGTCGGGCATGGTGGGGCTGGTGGCGTCGATGTTCGCGGCGGCCCGCTGGTACGGCAAGCGCGCGGGCCTGCTKACCGGCCTGGTGCTGGTGGCCGCGCCGATGTGGAGCGTGGCGGCGCATTTCAATTCGCTGGACATGACGCTGTCCGGCGCCATGGCCTGCGTGCTGGCCTTCATGCTGGTGGCCCAGCATCCCGCGGCCACGCCGGCGGCGCGCCGCTACTGGATGTGGGCATGCTGGGTGGCGATGGGCGTGGCCATCCTCAGCAAGGGGCTGGTGGGCATMGCGCTGCCCGGGCTGGTGCTGGTGGTCTACACGCTGATTTCGCGCGACGTCGCCCTGTGGAAGCGTCTGCATCTCCTGACTGGCATCGCCTTGATGCTGGCGGTCACCGTGCCGTGGTTCTGGCTGGTATCGGCGCGCAATCCCGAGTTCCCGCACTTTTTCTTCATCCACGAACACTGGCAGCGCTATACCTCAACCGTGCATTCGCGCGGCGGGCCGGTCTGGTATTTCGTGCCGCTGCTGGTGGCGGGATTCCTGCCCTGGCTCGGGCTGGCGCCGCGCATGTGGGCGGTGCTGCGCGACGACCGCGCGGCGGCGCGCACGGCGACGTCACGGCAGTTYCGCCCGCCGCTGCTGCTGGCGGCCTGGGCCGGCGCGATCTTCGTCTTCTTCAGCCTGTCGGGCTCCAAGCTGCCCGGCTACATCGTGCCGGTCTTCCCCGCCCTGGGCATGCTGGCCGCCATTGCGCTCGAGCGCATCGACGACCGCGGCTGGCGCCGCCAGGTCAGCGGCATGATGGCGATCATGGTGGTCGGCCTGCTGGCCAGCCCGGTAGTGGCCACGCTGCATTCCAACCACACGGCCAACGCCGACTACCGCCGCTACGCGGTCTGGGTGGCGGCCGCGTTCGTCGTGATGCTGGCAGGGCTGTGGCCCGCCCGCCGGCTCCTGCGCACCCATGGCCGGATGGCCAGCATGCTGGTGTACTCGCTCGCCTTGTTCGCCGGATTTACCACGGCGCTGCTCGGGCACGAATCGATCGGTGGCCCGGCCTCCGGCGCGAACCTCGTGCCGGCGATCCGGGCCGTGCTCACCGACGACATGCCGATCTACGGCGTACGCACGCTGGATCACACGCTGCCGTTCTACCTGCGCCATGCCACCGTGATGGTGGAGCACCCGGACGAACTGGAGTTMGGCACGCAGCAGGAGCCGGAAAAATGGCTGCCGACACTCGATGCCTTCATCGCAAAATGGCAGGATGGCCAGCATGCCGTGGCGATCATGTCGCCCGAAACCTACCGCCTGCTGCAAGAGCGGAAGGTGCCGATGTCCAAGATCGGCGAGGACAAGCGMCGGGTGGCAGTGAGCAACTTTGCGCCGTAGGATCGCCTGATCCGGCGTCTGTGCTGGCCACGGGGGCGTGTCCTCAGCCCTCCTCAGAGCTGGACCGAGGCGTGTCCGATGCCATCGAACTCCGCGGTCACGAGGTCGCCTTCGGACGCGTCGAGGATGCCCACCCAGGTGCCAGTGGTGACAACCGTACCAGCCTCCACGCGTCGTCCCTCGCGCGTGGCGTGGCGCAGYCACGCAAGCAGTCCGTAGGCCGGATCGCCGAGCGCATGGGTGCCGCGGCGCTCGGTCGCTTCGGTGCCGATCTGCACCCGGCAACGCTGGGTAGCCCAGTCCCGGCCGACATAGTCACGCCACTCTCCGAGCACCAGTGCGCCATGTGACTGCAAGTCGGCGAGCTTCAGCAGGGCTGGCGCGGCCACGTACTGCTGCCAGCGCGAATCGACGACTTCAATGGACACCGCCATCGCATCGACCAACGCCCCCGCGCCGGCGCGGTCAAGACTGGCCGCTTGCGCGGCGTCGACGCTGCGACCGATCCGCAGCGCAATTTCAGCCTCGATGCCGCGCCTTGTGAAGGGCCAGTCGCCGGCCTGCGCGGGACTGGCCCACACGCCGGCTGACGGCAGCTGCGCATGTGTCAGCGTCGCGTCACGCGAAGCACCCCCGGATTTCCAGTAGGCGGTGCCGGCGTCTTTCCAGCCCAGCGAACGCGCCACGATCGCCTGAACGGCATAGGCCTGGTCGGCGTTTTCAAGTGCGGTGGCGAAAAGCTCCGCATCGGCGCAACGGCGCTCGCCCCGCGCGCTGAGCAGCGCCTGCGCAACCCGGTCGATATTGGATGATGTCATGCGTTCAAGTACCTCTTCAAATGTGATGAATATCGCCTTCAGCGCCGCTCGCCGGCGAGCGTGCAACGCGCGCTGCGGCGAGCGGACCGGCTTTCACGACCGGATTGCACTCGCTGTACTGCCATCGACTGCCGGGCCGGCTTCGTCGTCGGCGGCGGTCTCACCCATKGCGCGCCCGAAGGTTTCCGGCGCGAACTGCACGCTCAACGCAAACACGGCGTACATTGCAGCGAGCATGCTGAACATGCCGCCAACACCATGGCTTTCAAACACGCGGCCACTGACCAGCGGCGTCAGCGCTCCCGCCAGCGTGCCAAGCGCCAGGATCACCGAGGTGCCGAATGCGCGCACATGGGTCGGATATTGCTCCGGCGCGAAGATCCAGATCGAGGTGTTCAGCAACACCACACAGAACGTAAAGGCGGCGCCAAATAGCAGCACCAGCGCTACGTTATAGGTCAGGAAGCCGAAGCACAGCCCGGCCGCGCAGGCCAGCCCCGCGCCGACCGTCAGCACGCGCTTGCGCGGAAAGTGATAGCCGCAGTATGACGCCGCCAGCGCGCCAAACAGACTGCCGCTTTGCATCACCATGGTAAAGAGAAAGCTCTTCGAGATGGTGTAGCCCTGCGACATCAGGATGGTCGGCATCAGGGTCAGCACCGAGATCTGCGCGCCGTAGGTCATCGATACCGCAATGCCCAGTGCGATCGTGCGTCGCCCCAGTCGCCCCCTGAAGATATCGCTCAACCGCACCTTGGTGCGCGGGGCGTCGTCCTGCACCGCAGCCTTGATATAAGGTGTCGGCTCCCCGTCGAGCTTGCCCAGGCGGCCGGACGCGAGGACCGACAGCACCCGGTTAGCTTCATCCACGCGCCCCTTGGACAGCAGGAAGCGCGGCGTCTCGGGGATAAATCGCCGGTAGAACACGACAAAGAACGCCGGCAGCACCAGGCAAGCAAACAGCCAGCGCCAGCTGTCCGGCCCCGGGAACAGGGCGAACACGGCCAAGCCGAAGGCCGGGGCCAGCATATTGCCCAGGCCACCGCTGCCCACGCTGACCATCCCTACCGCGGTACCGCGGAAGCGCGTCGAGCACAATTCGGCCAGCATGGTCACGGCAATGGAGATTTCGCCGCCGAGGCCGATGCCGACAATGAAGCGGCCCGCCGCCAATACCCCATAGTTGGGTGCCAGCGCGCAGATGATGGMGCCCAGCGTGAACAGCAGCAAGTTCACGCTCAGCATMGTGCGCCTGCCGTAGCGGTCCGCGATATAGCCGGAGCCGATGCGCCCCAGCGCGGCGGCGCTGAAGGTCAGCGTATTGAGGAAGCCAATTTCCGCGACCGAGATTCCCCACTGCTCTCGCAATATGGGGCCGACCAGGCCAACGGCGTTCTGCTCGAAGACGTCGAACATCACCCCCAGCATGATCAGGAAAATGATCTTCTTGTGCGAGGCCGTTACCCCGATGCCATCCATGGCCCGGTCGAGTTCGTGCTGCTGTGGGGAATTMGGCGATTGAACTACAGTTTCTGCGCCCATCTTTGTCTCCTCCTCGTTGCGAGGGTGTCGCGGTATGTCCGCGACCTTGTCGCCGCCGTGTCCGGCGGGCGTTTGTAGAGCAGCGATAAAACTTCGTTCCGACGGCTGTTCGCTATGCCAGCGCTGGTGTCGAGTGCGGTGGCCGGCGCGCGCGCAACGCCTGCTCCGCGGCAAAGGCAAGCCGTATCAGCACGGGTTCCGTGAAAGGGAGGCCAAAGAACTCCAGTCCGACCGGCACGCCCTGGCGTGCATGGCCGTCCGGTGCCGAAAACCCGGCCGGAATGACAATGGCCGGAAAGCCGGTGGCCGATGCGAGCACACCATTGCGCTCTGCCTGGGTCTCGCCAACCGGCACCACCAGGCGCCGCTGGTGCGGAAACGCCAGAGCGTCGAGCCGATGACGCGCCATCAGGTCCTGCAGCCGCTCGCGCAATGCCTGCTGGCGCCGCAGCCGCTCGCGGTACTCGCGTTCCCGACCGCTCAGGGCAGCAGCGGTAACCAGCGTTYCCGCCACGCTCGGATGGACCTCCCCCGCGGCGATGATGTCCTTCATCGAGCGCACTGGCACGCCGGGTGCCATCCCCTTCAGGTAGGCGTCGAGATCGCGCTCCATCTCGTAGTGGTGCACAAGCGTGGAGGCCAGCAATTCGTCCGGGCTGATGGCGTCTTCAATCGCGACGAGCTCGGCGCCCTGGGCAGCGATCACCGACAGCGCTGCMTGCATGACGGCGTTGACGGGACGGTGCACCTCCTGGTMGCCGAAGAAATGGCGCAGCACGCCGATGCGCGCGCCCTTGAGTCCATCGCGGTCAAGGCTTGCGGTGTAGCTCGCCGGAATGTGCGGCGCGCCCACGCTGGTGACCGGGTCGGCATCGTCATAGCCGGAAATGACATCGAGCAGCCGCGCCGTATCGGCGACGGTGCGGGTGATCGGGCCGATGGTGTCCTGCGTCAGCCCGCACGGGACCAGCCCCGACCGGCTGACCAGCCCCATGGTCGGGCGCAGGCCAACCAGGCTGTTTGCAGAGGCCGGCGAGCGGATCGAATTGACGCCGTCGGTGCCGATGCCCAGCAAGCCGAAGCTGGCGGCGATGCCGGCGCCGGTGCCGCCGCTGGAACCGCCAGGCGTGCGCGTCAGGTCATAGGGGTTCAGGGTCTGTCCAGCCAGGGTGCTGACCGTCTCGCCTCCCGAGGCGAGTTCATGCAGGTTGGTCTTGGCCAGKACGATGGCGCCGGCCTCGCGCAGGCGGCGGATGACAAAGGCATCGCCGGCGGACAAATTTCCGCGCAGGCAGGCGGCGCCCGCAGTGGTTGCCATGCCATCGCATTCGATGTTGTCCTTGACCAGCACCGGGATGCCGTGCAGGGGCGCAAGGGCCTGTGACGGGTTGCGCCCGGCGATGGCGTCGATGCGCGCGGCCTCTTCCAGCGCGAGCGGATTGCATTGCAGGATGCTGCGCAGCATGGGACCGCTCTGGTCATACGCCGAAATGCGGTCCAGGCATTCGCGCGCCAGCTGGAGCGCGGTCAGCCGGCCCTCCCGCATCGCGGCATGCGCGCTGGCAACGGTAGCTTCCACCACGCTGAACGGGGCGTGATGTCGCGGGCCGTCCGGCCCCGGTTCGTACGAGTTTGTCATGAGAGCTTCCATGCGCCGGCAAGGGCGCGCGAAGTGTTGACGAAGGTTGCTGTGGTGCCGGGGATGCGGAGCCAGGGCGCAACGCCCGCGCCCCGCATCACCTGCTATCGGTTGACCAGCTTGGCGGGCAGCGTCCAGATCGCGAAGGCGCCAAGGATCAGAATCCCGGCGATCATGTAGTAGGCGCTATTGCCGCTCTGGGTMACGTCGCGGAGGTAGCCGATMATGTAGCCGCTGGTAAAGCCGGCGAGATTGCCGATCGAGTTGCTCATGGCAATCGCCGTCGCCGCCGCCGCGCCGCTGAGGAATGCCGTCGGCAAGGACCAGAACAGCGGCGTGCAGGTCAGGATACCGGCTGCGGCGATCGACAGGAACACCAGGGACAGCGCGGTGCTGTGCATGACCCAGGGCAGTGCCAGGAAACCGATCGCCCCCATCATGCAAGGGATGATCAGGTGCCAGCGCCGCTCGCGGTGCCTGTCGGCGCTGCGCCCGAAGTAGTACATCGCGACGATCGCCGCCATATAAGGGATGGCGCTCAGCAAGCCGATATGGAAAGGGTCGCTGACACCGGTCGACCTGATGAACGTGGGCAGCCACAACGTGATGCCGTACTGGCCCGTGACATAGCAGAAGCAGATMAGGCTGATCAGCCAGACGCGAGGGTCGGTGAATACCTTGCCKACGCGCGCCTGCGGATCCGCCGCCTTGACGTCCTCGGTCTTTGCCTGCTCGAGGACTTGTTTCTCTTCGCTGGTCAGCCACTTTGCCTTGGCAATGGAGTTGTCCAGGTAGTAGAAGCAGAAGCATCCGAGCAGGACTGCCGGTACCGCCTCGATGAGGAACATCCACTGCCAGCCGCTCCAGCCGGCCACACCCGCCATGCCGCCCATCAAGTACCCGGACAGCGGATTGCCGATGATGCCGGACAGCGGCGAACCCATGCAGTAGATGGCCATGATCTTGGCGCGCCGGTGTGACGGGTACCAACACGACAGGTAGTACACGATGCCCGGCGTGAAGCCGGCTTCGGCCAGCCCCAGCAGGAAGCGCAGCGTGTAGAACTGGGTTGGCGTCTGCACGAACGCGAAGCACGCGGAAAGCAGCCCCCACGTGATCATGATCCGGCCGATCCAGATCTTGGCGCCAAACTTGTGCAATGCCAGGTTGCTCGGCACTTCGAACAAGAAGTAGCCGATAAAGAAAATCCCGGCGCCCAGCCCGTAGACGGTTTCGCTGAAGCCCAGTTGCTGCGCCATCTGCAGCTTTGCAAAACCTACGTTGACACGATCGAGATAAGCGATCAGGAAGCAGACCATCAGGAATGGCACAAGTCGCCAGCTCACCTTGCGATATGTCGCATCCTCGAACGTCCTGATCTTTGCTCCCGCCTGCAGTGTTGTATCCACAGCGTCTCCTCTGTTTTTTGTCAGGTACGGCAGTGCTGCGCTGATCCGTTGCGATCCGTCCCGGCAGGCGCGTTGGGCACGCGTGGCGCCCGCCCCTGTCCGGGATGGAGTGGCTACGTCAGGCCGCAGCCTTGAGCGGCAGCGGCGTGGCGTGCGCGGCGAGATAGTCCATGGCGGCCACAGTGCCGCTTGCCGCGACCGGCACGCCCGACATCTTCAGGCCCATTTCGCAGCCGGCCAGCGTGGCCATCAGCGTGAGGTCGTTGCAGTCGCCCAGATGGCCGATGCGGAACATGCGGCCCTTGACCTTGCCGAGGCCCGCGCCAAGCGACATGTTGAAGCGGTCATAGATGTTCCGGCGCACCAGGTCCGCATCGACCCCGTCGGGCATCATCACGCCGGTGAGCACCGGGCTGTAGACCGCCGGGTCAGCGCACTGGATCTCCAGGCCCCAGGCACTGACCGCGCGCCGGCAGGCTTCGGCCAGGCGCTGGTGGCGGGCAAACACCTGGTCCAGCCCTTCCTCCAGGATCATGTCGAGGGCTTCGGACAGGCCATAGAGCAGGTTCGTGTTGGGCGTATAGGGCCAGTAGCCGGTGCGGTTCATCTCGATGATCTCCTCCCAGCCCCAGAAGCTGCGCGGCAACCGGGCCGCGCGAGACACTTCGATGGCCTTGGGCGACACCGCATTGAAGCTGATGCCCGGCGGCAGCATCAGGCCCTTCTGCGAGCCTGACACGGTGACGTCCACGCCCCACTCGTCATGGCGGTAGTCGGCAGACGCCAGCCCCGAGATGGTGTCGACCAGCAGCAATGCCGGGTGCCCGGCCGCGTCGATGGCGCGGCGCACGGCGGCGATATCTGAAGTCACGCCGGTCGAGGTTTCGTTGTGCACCACGCACACTGCCTTGATCGCATGCGCGGTATCGGCGCGCAGGCGGGCTTCGATCATATCGGCCTGGACCCCGTGACGCCAGCCTTCCACCCCGGGCAATCCGAGGAACTCGGGGCGGATGCCGAGGTTTTCGGCCATCTTCTTCCACAGCGTGGCGAAGTGGCCGGTCTCGAACATCAACACCGTGTCGCCGGGACTCAGGGTGTTCGACAACGCCGCTTCCCATGCCCCTGTGCCCGAAGCCGGATAGATCACCACCGGCTGCGCAGTCTTGAAGATTTTCTTGATGCCCTCCAGCACCTTCAGGCCCAGGGCGCMGAATTCCGGCCCGCGATGGTCAATGGTCGGGTAGCTGATGGCGCGCAGGATGCGATCGGGCACCGKGCTCGGTCCGGGGATCTGCAGGAAGTGACGGCCGGCCGGGTGGAAGTTGAGATTCAGCATTTGACTCCTCCTTTTGAGTTTTGAATGCAAAATACTTTACCAGACAGACTTCACGAAGGAAGCGGCAATTTGCGTAGTGTTTACCCCGGCATGCCATATACGGCGCGGGTTTACGCGGATTTTTGAGTTTCGGTTAAGCGTCTGCTAAAATCGCATGCAAACGCCAAGAGGGAATTTTGAATGCTAAAACAAGAGGTCCAAGTGATGGATTCGCCGGCCCTGGTCCTGCCTAAGGTTKAACGCCAGCGCCTTCACGACACGGTGGTCGCTCACCTGCGTTCATTCATCGTCGAGGGGGTTCTGGAGCCGGGCCGCAAGCTCAATGAACGCGAACTCTGCGAGACCCTCGGCATCTCGCGCACGCCGCTGAGGGAGGCACTGAAGGTGCTTGCCGCCGAAGGGCTGATCGATATCTCGCCCAATCGCGGCGCGACCGTATCGCGCCTTACTACCGACGAGATACTGGATACCTTTGAACTGATGAGCGGCCTGGAAGCCTTCTCCGGCGAGCTGGCCTGCGAGCGCATCACGGCCGTCGAACTGGCGGAAATCAAGGCCCTTCACTATGCGATGCTGGCATGCCKGGCGAACGAAGACCTGCCCGGCTACTACCGCCTCAATCACCAGATCCATGACCAGATCAACCTTGCGGCACGCAACACCGCGCTGCGCCAGACCTATCTGTCGGTGAACCGGCGGCTGCAGGCATTGCGCTTTCGCTCGAACTACCAGAAGCCGAAATGGGACAGCGCCATCCACGACCACKAAGAGATGCTGCTTGCCCTGGAAACCCGCGATGGCAAGCGGCTTGCCGCCATCCTGCGCCAGCACTTGCTCAACAAGCGCGATGCGGTGCTGTTGATCCAGGCTGGCGCGGCCGGCGGCACGCCGCAGGCCTAGAACGCCAACGCCGGGAGCAGGCCATCTGTCGCGCGGCGTGCCTCTCAGGACGACCGCTTTGAACTTACCAGCGTCTTCTACGACTACTGACAACGCCAGCCCCATGCGAATCGCCCTCCTGAACCCCAATGCCAGCCAGCACATCACCGACCGCATGCTTGCGCAAGCCAGGCGGGCGACCGGCGACACATGCGAGATTTTCGGCTTGACCAACGCCGCGGGCCCCGCGGTTATCCGGTCGCGGGTGGACAATGCCGCGTCAATCGATGGCCTGCTGAAGATGGCGCGGACGCTGGATGCCAATGTCGATGCAGTGATTCTCGGGGTTTCGATGGACACGGCCCTTTACGCACTGCGGCAAATGCTGACTGTCCCCGTCGTTGGAACGACCGAAGCGGCCCTGGCCACGGCAAGCATGATAGGCGGCAGGATCGGACTGTTGACGATCGGCCCTGCCTTGACGCCGTTGTACCGCGAACTGGCGGCCTCATACGGTTATGCCGGGCGCGTGGCTGGCATCCGCGGCATCGAAACGGCGGCCCCATATGGCGCCGGACTTGCGGACGAGGCCGGCGCAATGATGCTCGATGCGGTGATGTCGCTCAGCCGGGAAGACGGTGCGGACGTTGTCGTCACCGTGGCCGCTGCGTTATGCGGGTACGTACCGGCGATCGCCGCCCAGGCAGACGTGCCGCTGCTTGACGGCATCGCTTGCGCGGCCGTGCAGGCAGAGGCGCTCGCAAAACTAGGTCCTCGCAAGGCTGCCTACGGCTCGTTCGCCACGCCCTGACGACTGAACCGGCTGGCGGACACGGACCTGTGCGTGCGCGCTTGGAGTGCTCCTCCGCAACCGGTTCGTCGACCTTGTAACCCTGCGATCCCCGCCCTGTCTCACCGGGCCGCCGCCCGCAGCGCCGCCATGAACTGCTGCATGGCCTCCGACGGCAACTCATGCTTGCGGATGACAATGCCGTAGCTCGACATGGCGCGCCGGATCGGCACCGGCACGTGCGCCAGCATGCCTTCCGCGACGAAGCGCTCGACCACGGCGCGCGGCTGCAGCGAAAGCATATCCGTCGCCTGCAGCAGTTCCAGCGTGGAAAAGATCGATGGTGTCTCCACCATGCCGACCAGGCCCTGGATGCCCGCCGCCGCGACGGTTTCATCAAACAGTTGCCGGATGGCGGTGCGCTGCGGATAAAGGATCCACGGCCATGCGCCGATGTCGGCAATTTCCAGCCTGGGCCGGTCCAGCAAGGGATGTCCCGGCCGGCAGACGACCCAGACCGGCTCTGGTGACAGCGCCTCGAAATMGAAGATCGCCTGGTGCCGTGGCTCGGTGAGCCGCCCGACCATGATGTCCAGCTTCCGGTCTTCCAGCCAGATCGCGAGCTGGTCACTGCTCTGCTCGATCAGCTTGACGACCAGCCGCGGGCGCTGCTGCAGGATCTCGCGGATCGCCGTAGTCACCACCTGCGCGGCCGACGCCGAAATCGCACCAACGGTGAGGTGGCCGTGCCCGCCGGCTCGCAGCGCTTCCAGTTCGCTCACGAACTTGCCGAGCTCGGCCAGTGCGGTCGACGCGTAGCGCAGCGCGAACTCGCCCAGTTCGGTCGGGCGCATATCCCTTGGCAAGCGATCGAACAGCCTGGCCTGCAGGGTGTCTTCAATGTCGCTCAGTATCTTGGTGGCAGCCGGCTGGGAAATATGCAACTGCTCGGCCGCGATGCGCAGGTTGTGGCTGCGTCCCAGCACATCCAGCAGCTGCAGGTGCCGGAAAYGCAGCTTGGCKAGCACGGCGGAAGGGGCGGAAGCAGTTTGTCTGGGCATAAACGGGGTAAACCCGGTCGAATCAATAACTAAACGGAATTGATTCTACCCAATAATCGATTGGATGTTTATCGGACTGCCACGTAGAGTTCCATCCAACGCCGCGGTGATCACGGCGCTCATGACAACAACATCAGGTGGAGACAATCGATGACATTGCCGCTCGCGCTCAGCGCCAAGCAAACGCTTCCTGCCGACGGGCTGGCGGGGACGCTGGTCKGCCGCGCATGGATCCCGGCCGGTGACGGCGCGCCGGCGGGTCCGGCCGTGGTGGTCCTGCGGCCGGATKGTGTATTCGACATTTCCGATGTCGCTCCGACCATGAGCACCCTGCTCGAACACGACGACCCGGTCACGGTGGTTCGCAATGCGCGCGGGCGCTTGGTCGGCACGCTCGACGAGCTGCTGGCCAATATGGCCGGTCCCCGCGGCGGCGACGCTTTGGCCCGCTTGCTGGCACCATGCGACCTGCAGGTGATCAAGGCGGCAGGCGTGACCTTTGCCGGCAGCCTGGTGGAGCGCGTCATCGAGGAGCAGACCAAGGGCGACCCGCAAGGCGCCGCCGAGGTCCGCAGCCGGATCTGCGCGCTGGTGGGCGAGCGCCTGTCCCGGATCCGGCCCGGTTCCCGCGAAGCGGGCGAACTCAAGGCCTTGCTGATCGAGCATGGCATGTGGTCCCAGTACCTGGAGGTGGGTATCGGCCCGGACGCCGAGATCTTCACCAAGGCACCGCTGCTTTCTGCGCTCGGCACCGGTACGGAAATCGGACTGCATCCCGGCTCGGCATGGAACAACCCGGAACCCGAGATCGTGCTGGCCATCAACAGCCGCGGTGATGTGCCCGGCGCCACGCTGGGCAATGACGTCAACCTGCGCGATTTCGAGGGCCGCAGTGCGCTGCTGCTGGGCAAGGCCAAGGACAATAACGGCTCCTGCGCGATCGGGCCGTTCCTGCGCCTGTTCGACCAGAGCTTTTCGCTGGACGACGTGCGGCGGGCGACCGTGGACCTGCGCGTCGATGGCCCGGACGGCTTTGTGTTGTCCGGCACCAGCTCGATGGACCAGATCACGCGCGACCCGCTGGAGCTGGCCGAGCAGGCAATGGGCGCGACCCACCAGTATCCCGATGGCGCGATGCTGTTCMTGGGTACGCTGTTCGCGCCGGTGGAAGACCGCGACACCGCTGGCGGCGGTTTCACGCACAAGGACGGCGATCTCGTCACCATCTCCAGCCGCCAGCTTGGCAGCCTGGTCAACCGCGTGGGCCGAAGCGACCGCATCGCTCCGTGGACGTTCGGCGTACGCGCCCTGATGGCCAACCTGGCCGCGCGCGGCCACACCAACTTCTGAACGGCGCTTGCTGAACGGKCGCCACGGCGCCCCGCCCTGAACACAGCAGCTATCCTCGCGCGAGCAAAAGACGGGGATGCCGCAATCCATGACATGAGGCCGCGACGCGCGGCTTCGTACCGGAGACAACCCATGCAGACTCAAGCTGCCAAACACGATCCGCTCGCAAGCGCGGTAAGCAAGGCACGCCTGCGCCTCGCGCCTTTCCTTGCGCTGATGTTCGCGCTGTCGATGCTCGACCGCTCCAATGTCGGCTTCGTCAAGCAAGCCCTGATGGTCGATTCGAATATCGGCAACGCGGCCTATGCGCTTGGCGCCGGCATCTTCTTCATCGGCTACGCCGTCTTCGAAATCCCCAGCAACCTGATCCTGCACCGGGTCGGCGCCAGGATCTGGCTCAGCCGCATCATGGTCACCTGGGGGCTGGCGTCCGCGGCCATGATGTTCGCGCACGACCAGACCTCGTTCTACGTGCTGCGCTTTATCCTTGGCGTGGCCGAAGCSGGCTTCTCGCCGGGCGTGATCCTGTACTCGACCTACTGGTTCCCTGCCAGCCAGCGCGGCAAGGCGCTCGGCATTTACTACTTCGGCTTGCCAGTGGCACTGGTGCTGGGCGGGCCGCTCTCGGGGCTGCTGCTCGAAGTGATGGGTGGCCACCTGGGCCTGCGCAACTGGCAATGGATGTTCATCATCGAAGGCCTGGCGGCGTCGGTGGTGGGCGTGATCGCCTTCTTCTACCTGGTCAGCAGGCCGCGCGATGCCAAGTGGCTGGACGCCGACGAGAAGACCGCGCTCGAAGCCGCGATCGCCGCGGAAGACAAGCAGAAGACCGCGCACGGCCCGGCCACCGCACTGGGCGCGCTGGGCAACTGGCAGGTGCTGCGTTTCGTCGCCATCTACTTCGCCATCCAGGTCAGCGTCTACGGCGTCATCTTCTACCTGCCGACGCGCATTTCCGAGCTGACCGGCACGGCAATCGGCGCCAAGGTGGGCCTGCTCACCGCGATTCCGTGGCTGTGCGCCCTGATTGCCCTGCGCCTGATCACCAGCATCGCGGACGCCAGGGGCAAGCAACGGGAATTCGCCATGGCCATGCTTGCCATGGCGGCCACGGGTATTGGCCTGTCGACGCTGGGGCATGAACTGGTGCCCGTGCTGATGGCTTTCTGCCTGGCTACTGTCGGCTTTGTGGTGGTCCAGCCGCTGTTCTGGACACTGCCCACCGCGTATTTGAGCGGCACTGCAGCGGCCAGCGGCATCGCCCTGATCGGCGCGCTGGGCAATCTCGGTGGCTTTATCGCGCCGACGCTGAAAACCGCGGTCGAATCCGCGTTCCATAGCCAGCAAGCGGGCATGCTGGCCCTGGCAATCGCGGGCGTAGTCGGCGTGCTGCTGCTGACGAGCGTCGGCGCACGGGCCCGCCCCTCCCCGGCGTTGCCGCTTGGTTCCTCCGAGGCGGCCTGACCGCTTCCCGTATTCCCTGCATCCAGACACCTGACATGACCATCCCCGGACTTCACGATATCGGCGGCGAACGCCGTGCCGCCGCCCCCCTGCCGGAGGCCGCAGCATGAGCGCCGTCCTGGAACAAGCCGCAGCAGTAGCCGGCGAACCCGTCATACGTCTGCATCCGGATGACGATGTCGTCATCGCGCGTGCGCAACTGGTGGCGGGCGTGCGCCTAGGCGCAGGCCTGGTGGTACGCGGCCTGGTGCCCGCGGGGCACAAGCTGGCAGTGCGCGCACTCGAGGCCGGCGCGCCGGTGCGCCGCTACGGACAGGTGATCGGCTTCGCCACGCGCCCGGTCGCGCCAGGCGAGCACGTCCACACCCATAACCTGGCCATCGGCGAGTTCGAGCGCGACTACGCGTTTGGCGCCGCCAGGCGCCCTGCCGCCGTGGCGGCGCAGCGCGCGCAATTCATGGGCATCGTCCGTGGCGACGCGCGGGTCGGCACGCGCAACTACATCGGTATCCTTACGTCCGTCAATTGCTCTGCCACCGCGGCACGCGCCATCGCCGAGCATTTCCGGCGCGAGATCAATCCGCAGGCGCTGGCAGACTACCCGAACGTGGATGGCGTGGTGGCCCTGACGCACGGGCAAGGCTGCGCCGTGGATGGCGAAGGCGAAGGCCTGGCGCTGCTCCGACGCACGTTGGCGGGCTATGCGCGCCACCCCAACTTCGCAGCCGTGCTGATCGTCGGGCTGGGCTGCGAAACCAACCAGATCGACGGCCTGCTCGACAGCGAGGGACTGGCACGCGGTGCCGCGCTGAAGACCATGACCATCCAGGCCACCGGCGGCACGGCCCGTACGGTGGCGGCGGGCATCGAGCAGATCAAGGCGATGCTGCCCGACGCCAACCGGGTGCGACGCGAGCCCGTCGATGCCAGCCACCTGCTGGTCGGACTGCAATGCGGCGGCTCCGACGGCTATTCCGGCATCAGCGCCAATCCCGCGCTTGGCGCGGCGGTCGACCGGCTGGTGGCGCACGGGGGCACTGCCATCCTGTCCGAGACCCCGGAGATCTATGGCGCCGAGCATTTGCTGACGCGCCGTGCCGTATCGCCGCAAGTCGGGCACAAGCTGCTCGACCGGATCCGCTGGTGGGAAGCCTACTGCGCACGCATGAACGCCAGCCTGGACAACAACCCGTCCGCCGGCAACAAGGCGGGCGGGCTCACCACCATCCTGGAGAAGTCGCTCGGTGCCGTGGCAAAAGGCGGCACCACCAACCTGGTCGACGTATATGGCTACGCGCAGCGGGTGGAGGCGGCTGGACTGGTCTTCATGGACACCCCTGGCTACGATCCGGTCTCGGCGACCGGCCAGGTGGCTGGTGGCGCCAACCTGATCTGCTTCACCACCGGGCGCGGCTCCGCCTATGGCTGCGCGCCGGCCCCGTCCCTCAAGCTCGGCACCAATACCGCCTTGTGGCAGCGCCAGCAGGAGGATATCGACATCAACTKCGGCACCGTGATCGATGGCTCGCAGTCGATCGACGAACTGGGGGAAGTGATTTTCAGCCTCATGCTGGCGACGGCTTCAGGACAGCGCTCAAAGAGCGAATTGCATGGCTACGGCCAGAACKAGTTCGTTCCCTGGCAGCTTGGCGCGATCACCTGATCACGACACCCGTCTTGGTGCATGCGATTCACCGGCGGTCTTCATGGCATCGACACTAGCTCAATACCGTGAGCAACGCGAGCTTCAAGGACCCCGGGTTCCGCAAGCGCCGGGAGGCAATCGGAACGCCTGTGGCTGGTCTTCGTCGCTATAATTGGCACGTGGCTCACACACTGCAGCCGACGAAGACCATACTCCCGACTCCACGGCCCGCTCAGATGGGATATTCACAAGCTGACAAGCAAAGTTCGCACGCACGTATMGTGGAAATCGCAGCCCGGCGTTTTCGCGTCCACGGCTTGCGTGGCATCGGCGTGGCGGAAATCATGAAGGAGGCCGGCCTCACKGTCGGCGGCTTCTACAAGCACTTCGATTCTCGCGAAGCGCTGATTCGGGAGGCCATGACACAGGCGTTCCTCGATACCACCGCATGGCGCGCAAAGGCACGCGCCGATCTTCGCCGTGCCGTGCGCGAATACCTGGCCGAACCCCATCGCGACAACCTGGAGACCAGTTGCGCCATCACCGCTTTCCTCAACGACGCCGACAAGACCGGTGATGCGCCGCATGCCTTGTACACGGCGCGCCTGCAACAACTGCTGGCGCTGATTACCTCGCTGCTACMGCCCGAAAACCAGCCAAAGGCCGTGGCCCAGGCCAGGCTGATCTGCAGCGCCTGCGTCGGGGCGCTGGCCATGTCCCGTGCGGTCGACGACCCGCGGCTCTCGCGCGAACTGCTTCACACGGTCGCCGACCAGCTGATGGCGCTGATCCCATCTCGCGGCGCCGGCGACCGCGCCTGACACTACTCGGTCTGCCAGCCACCCCCGGCCGCCGCAAAGATCCGCACCAGATCCTTGCGGAGATCCGCATCGGACGTCGCCTGCCGCGACTCGGCTTCCAGCAGGTCTCGTTCGGCCACGAGCACGTCCAGCAACCCGACGTAGCCATACTTGTACTGCATCCGCGCCAGTTCGGCAGCCTTGCGGTTCTGCGTCACGCCTGCCAGCAGCGATGCATTGCGCACGTTCTCGTTCAGGTAGCCGGATAGCGCGTTCTCCATGTCTTCCAGCGCATCTAGTACGGTCTGCTGATAGCTGAGAAAGGCCTGGGTCTGCCTGGCATCCGCGGCGTTGATCTGCGACCGGATGCGGCCAAAGTTCAGCACCGGCTGAAGCAGGCCCGCACCAATGCCCCACGGCGTGGAGGAGAATGGCGTGGCATTCTGCGCGCCGAAGAAGGCCGTCAGCGAGATGTTCGGGAAGAGTTCCGCCACGGCCGCCCGCCTTGCCGAGATGGTCGCCGCGAACTGGCGCTCCGCGGCGCGTACGTCAGGGCGTTCCGCCAGCACCGTCGCCGGCGCCGATACCACGATACCGTGATCGATGGCCTGCCACGGCTGCGCTGTCGCCAACGTCGCCGCGAGCGTGCCAGGCGGCCGCCCGAGCAGCGTCGCCAGCCGGTTTGCCGCCGCGTCGTAACCGGTGCGCAGCGCGGGCAACAGCGACTCGGTGGCCGACACCTGCGCGGCGGCACGCTGGACGTCGAAGTTGCTGACAAGCGCGCCGCGTTGTTGTGCCTGGATCAGTTCGAGCGTGCGTCGCTGGCTGTCAAGATTGCGTTGCGTGAGGTCCAGCTGACGATCGACGTTGCGCAGTTCAAAGTAGGTGCGGGCCACCTCGGCCAGCAACGCCACACGCACGGCCTGCCGCGTCGCCTGTGTCGATTGCAGGATCGCCGTCGCCTGTGCCGTGCGTGCCTGGTTGCGCCCGAACAGGTCGACCTCCCACGCTGCGGAAATCGCCACCTGATTGATCGTCACCGCGTGATCGTTGGTCACGAAGCCACGATTGGCGCGCTCGCTGCTGGCCGATGCATTGACCTGCGGTGCCAGCGCGGACTGCGCCAGCAGCCGGCCGGCGCGCGCCTCTTCCACGCGCGCCGTGGCAATCGCGAGTGATTTGTTGCCTTCCAGCGCCTCGGCCACCAGCGCGTCGAGGGTCGGGTCGCGGAAGCGCGACCACCACTTCTGATCGACGCTGGCATCCTCGTCCCCTGCKACAAGATAGTCACTTGCGCCCTGCCCGCCGGCCAGTTTCGGCCATTGCGACGGGCTCGCGATATCGGACGATTGCGGACCGGGAGGGGTCGTGCATGCCGCCAGCAGCGCAGCGGCGGCCAGCACGGTCATCGCCTTAAGCTTCAACATGGTGATGCACCTTTTCAGTCTTGGTGATGCGTTTCTCCAGGGCACGCACCATTACATAGAAGATCGGCGTCAGGAACAGGCCGAAGAAGGTCACGCCGATCATGCCGAAGAACACCGCCACGCCCATGGCGTGCCGCATCTCGGCGCCGRCGCCGTGCGAAAGCACCAGCGGCAGCACGCCCATGATGAACGCGATCGACGTCATCAGGATGGGCCGCAGGCGCAGGTGCGCGGCCTCCACCGCTGCCGCGAAGGT
>NZ_JBFTLQ010000108.1:0-22221 GCF_056396525.1 Cupriavidus sp. 05T41 | reverse complement strand
AGCAGACCCACATCGCGCGCTGCGGCACCTCGTTGAAATTGCCATCGCTGGCGGCCAGCACGCGCGCCCATACCTCGGGCGTGGAGCTGCGCCACACATTGCACAGCAGGCGGCGAAAGCGCGGGTCGCGCGCGGCCTGCTGCTCGATGCGCCCGATGAATGCCGGACCGTGGTACTCGATCAGGTCTTCGAGCTCGCCGGCTGCCAGCKCGGCGAGCACCCGGGCGCTGTCGGTGCGGCCCAGGACAGCCAGCACCAGTTCCCAGAGCCCCGCCGGGTCGTTGACGCAGAGCCAGTCGCAGGCCTGCCACACCCAGAACGAACGTACCTCGTGCCGGCCAATGGCCGGGTCATACCGGCTGTAACGCTTGATATAGGCGTTGACCAGACGCTTCTGCTCATGGGTTTCCATAGTCCCCCGGAACTACCCGCCTTGAAAGGAATGGGCTTGGCCCGCAGCCATGGCTCAGGCAACGCCCAGCATCCGGTCCAGCTTGCCCTTGTCCGCCAGCAACTCCGCGCTGGTCGATTCATGTACCACCCTGCCCCGGTCGAGCACCATGGCGCGCCGGGTCATGCCTAGCGCCAGGCGCGCATGCTGCTCCACCACGATMACCGCCATGCCGCCGTCTTCGATCAGCCGGCGAATCACCTGCTGCAATTCCTGAACAATGATAGGCGCCAAACCCTCCATCGGCTCATCCAGTAATAGTAGAGACGGGTTAACCATGAGCGCGCGTCCGATTGCAACCATTTGCTGCTCGCCTCCGGACAACTGGTTGCCCAGGTTGGCGCKCCGCTCCCGCAGGCGCGGGAAGACTTCGTAGACGCGCGCTACGTTCCAGTGCCCCGGGCGCGCCACCGCGGTGAGGTGCTCCTCCACGGTCAGCGAGGCGAACATGCAGCGCTCCTGCGGCACCCAGCCCAGGCCGGCCGCGGCGCGCTGGTGGGTGGCCATGCGGGCCAGGTCGCGCCCCTGCCAGTGCAGGCCGCCGCGCCGCTGCCGGGTCAGGCCCATCAGCGTCATCAGCAGCGTGCTCTTGCCCACGCCATTGCGGCCCAGCAAGGCCAGGCTTTCGCCTGCCTGCAACGTGAAGCCGATGTCGTCGATCACCACGGCGTCGCCATAGCCCGCCGCCAGGCCCTCCACCCGTAGCAGCTCAGTCATGCGCGGCCTCCCCGAGGTAGACCTCCTTCACGCGCGGGTCGGCGCCGATCTGCGCCGGCGTGCCTTCGACCAGCACGCGGCCSSCCACCAGCACCGTGATGCGCTCGGCRAAGCGGAAYACCAGGTCCATGTCGTGCTCGATGAAGAGGATGGTGATATCGCGCGGCAGGGCGGCAATCACGCCGAACAGCTCCGCGCTCTCGCCGGCCGGGATGCCGGCGGCGGGTTCGTCCAGCAGCAGGATGGCCGGCCGCGTGGCCAGCGCCAGCGCAATCTCCAGCAGGCGCTGCTTGCCGTAAGGCAGGTTGCGCGTCGCGGTATCGGCGTCGGCGTCGAGACGCAGGCTGGCCAGCACGGCCATGGCTTCGTCCGCCAGCGCGCGCTGCGAGGCTACGGTGCGGCCCCAGATGCGCCAGGCGCCGCTGCGCTCGGCCACGGCCAGCACCACCGATTCCAGCACCGTCAGCCCCGGGAACAGGGTGTTGATCTGGAAGGTGCGCGTCATGCCGCGACGCACGCGCGCGTGCTGGGGCAGCCTGGTGATGTCCTCGTCGCCGAGCCAGATGCTGCCGGCGGTGGGCGGCAKCGCCCCGGTGAGCAGGTTGATGAAGGTGGTCTTGCCCGCGCCGTTMGGCCCGATCAGCGCATGGCGGGCGCCAGGCGCGAAGCGCAGGGAGATATCGCTGTTGGCGGCAAAGCCGCCCCAGGACCTGGACAGGCCTTCGGTACGCAGCATCGCGGTCATGGCTGCCCCTTGCGCGCGACGCGCCCGAGGGCGCCGCGCACCACGTCGATGGCCCCCATCAGGCCACCGCGCGCAAACAGCACGATCACCACCAGCAGCAGGCCGATCCAGAACTGCCAGTAGACCGGATCGATGCCGGCCAGCACATCCTGCGCGATCATGAAGGCCGCCGCCCCCAGCAAGGCGCCATACAGCCGCCCGGTGCCGCCCAGCACCAGCATCACCAGCAGTTCCGCCGAGCGCGGAAAGCCCAGCACGTCCATGCCGACGAACTGGGTGGTCTGCGCCAGCAGGCCGCCCGCCACGCCCGCCAGCGCCGCCGCCACKGCAAACACCGCGCCGAGCCGGCGCGGCACGTTCGCCCCCAGTGCCGGCATCCGGCGTGCCCCTTCGCGCAGGCCGCGCAGCGACAGTCCGAACGGCGACTGCACCAGCCTGCGTACCAGCACGAACAGYGCGAAGGCCACCGCCAGGCTGTAGAGATAGGCCGTCTTGCCGAACAGGTCGAACTCGAACAGGCCGAGCAGCGGCGCCATGGTCACGCCCGACAAGCCATCCACGCCGCCCGTGATGAAGGCCGCCTTGTTGGCCGCCTCGAACAGCATCAGCCCGATGCCGAGCGTCACCATCAGCCGCGTGAGGTCGCCACCGCGCACCACCAGGAAACTCGCCAGCCACCCTGCCGCACCGGCCACCGCGGCGGCGGCCAGCAATCCGCTGAGCGGCTCGCCCCAGCCATGCGCGGCCAGCAGGCCGGCGGTATAGGCGCCCAGCCCGAAGAAGGCCGCGTGCCCGAGCGACACAATGCCGGCGTAGCCCAGCAGCAGGTCCAGCGAGAGCGCGAACAGCCCGGTGATCAGCACCTGGCTGCCGAGGATCAGGTAGCCCGGCAGGAGGAAAAACGCCGCCACCGGCAGCAGCCAGAACACGATCTCGCCGGGGTGCCAGCGCCCGTMCGGCAGCCGCGTGCCGCGCGCATTGCCCTTCGTGTCCGCCACGGCGGGGGCGCGGGCCTTGTCCACGGCGCTCATGCCCGCCTCCCGTAGAGGCCGGCCGGGAACAGCACCAGCAGCAGCACCATCAGCGCATAGATGACGAAGGCGCCCACCGCGGGCACGTAGTATTTGCCGGCCACGTCGGCCACGCCCAGCAGCAGCGCCGCCACCAKCGGCCCGCGGATGGTGCCCGCGCCGCCCACCGCCACCACCAGCAGGAAGTACACCATGTACTTGAGCGGGAAGGCGGGATCGAGGCCGAGCACATCGATGCCCAGCCCCCCGCCCAGCCCCGCCAGCGCGGAACCGAGCGCGAAGGTCAGGCTGAACACGCGCTCCACGTTGATGCCGAGCCCGCGCGCCGCCTGTTGGTTGTCGACCGCCGCGCGCACCTGCGCGCCGAAGCGCGTGCGCGCGACCAGCCAGCCCAGCGCGGCGGTGATCGCCACCACCACGCCAATCAGGAACAGCCGGTAGGCGCCAAGGTCCAGCCCGCCGAGGCGCACCTGCCCGCGCAGGAAGCCCGGCAGTTCCACCGGCTGCTGCCCGGGCCCGAACAGGTAGGTGGCGCCGGCGATCGACATGAAGGTCAGCCCGATCGAAAACAGCACCTGGTCGAGATGACTGGCGCGGTAAAGCCGCCGGTACAGGGTGCGCTCCAGCACCCAGCCCACCGCCGCCGCCCCGGCGAAGGCCAGCGGCAGCGTAGCCAGGAATGGCACCCCGGCCCGGCTCATCAGCACCACCGCCACGTAGCCGCCGAACATGGCGAAGGCGCCGTGCGCCAGGTTGACGAAGTTCATCAGCCCCATGGTGACCGACAGCCCCACGCTGATCAGGAACAGCAKGCAGCCATAGGCCACGCCGTCKAACAGTACCCCGGCCAGCGTGCCGGTCATGGCCGGCCCGCCCCGGGCTGCGGTGGCTGCGATGCCGGTGTCGGTGGCGATGCGGGGCAACCGCGCTGTGTCATGAAAACCTCCTGTTGTGCTGATTGGGCCGGCTTATTCGCCCTCGATACGGGCAAACGGCAGGCCGACGTAGTTTTCCGCAAGCGCCGCGGCGGCGGCCGGCGACGCCGCAACGTACTCCAGTTCCGCGCGCTGCAGTCGCGCCATGAACGGGGTGTGATCCGGAAAGCGGTGCAGCAGCGCTGTCATCCACCACGAGAAATGCTCGGCGCGCCAGACCCGCCGCAGGCAGGTCGCGGAGTAGGCGGCGAGCAGATCTCCACGCCMGTCGCGGTAGTGCGCAGCCAGCGCATGCGCCAGCGTGCGTACGTCCGCCACCGCCAGGTTCATGCCCTTGGCGCCGGTCGGCGGCACGATATGCGCTGCGTCGCCGGCCAGGAACAGCCGTCCGTGCTGCATCGGCTCGACCACATGGCTGCGCATCGGCGTCACCCCCTTCTGCAGCACCGCCCCCTCGTTGAGGCGCCAGCCGTCGCCGGTCTCGAGGCGCGCGTGCAGCTCCTGCCAGATGCGCGCGTCCGGCCACTGCGCAAGATCCTCGTCGGGACGGCATTGCAGGTAGAGCCGCGTGATCTCGGGCGAGCGCATCGAGAACAGCGCGAAGCCGCGCTCGTGGCTGGCGTAGATCAGTTCCTGCGCGGCAGGCGCGGCCTGCGCCAGGATGCCGAGCCAGGCAAACGGGTAGCTGCGCTCGAACAGCTGCAGCGCGGCGACCGGGATGGCCTGCCGGGACACCCCGTGGAAGCCGTCGCAGCCAGCGATGTAGTCGCAATGCAGGGTGCGGCCGCGCCCGCCGTGCCGGAACGTGACGAAGGGCGCATTGCCGCCGATGTCGTGCAGCGCCACCTCGCCGGCCTCGAAGTACAAGGGCGCGCCATCCGCCAGGCGCGCGGCGATCAGGTCCTTGACCACCTCGTGCTGGCCGTACACCGTGATGGCGCGGCCGCCCGTCGGCCCGGACAGGTCGATGCGATGGCGCCTGCCGCCGAACAGGAGGTCGATGCCGTCGTGCCGCATGCCCTGGCTCTGCAGCCGCCCGCCCACGCCGGACGCCACCAGCAGGTCCACCGTGTTCTGCTCCAGCACACCGGCGCGGATGCGCGCCTCCACGTGCCGGCGGCTGCGGTCCTCCAGCACCACGGCATCGATGCCGGCGCGGCGCAGCAGATGCCCGAGCAGCAGGCCCGCCGGGCCGGCGCCGATGATCGCTACCTGGGTGCGCATGGTGGTGTCTGGTCTCCCCTGTGGCCGGGTGGCCGCGGGCCGTGGCGAAAGGCGCCCGGCCTCTGTTGCCCGGCATTGTCAGACCCAGGATTTCATTTTGCAATCGGGTGTTGCCGCTGGCGCAAAGGCGGCGGCCAAGGCAAGCACTGCGGGAACGGCGCGCGTCCGGCCGTCAACGGGGGACTGCCTTCTGTGAGAAGATGTCMGCCTGCCTTGCAGGGAGATCGCCATGTCACCCGATCGACGCCGTTTCCTTAGCCATAGCACCTGTCTCGCCGCGGCCCTCGGCCTGTCCGGCGGCGCGTGGACCGCCACCGGGCCAACGGCGCAGGGCCCGTTGCGCCGCCCGATCCCCGGCACGCGCGACACGCTCCCCGTGATCGGCATGGGCACCGCCGACACCTTCAACGTGGGCACCGAAGCCAGCGAGCGCGCGCCGCTGGCCGAGGTGCTGGCGTTGCTGCTGCAGACGCCCGGCGCGGTGATCGACACCGCGCCGAGCTACGGCAGCGCGGAACCCGTCACCGGGGACCTGTTGCAAGGCGCGCACGCGCGCGGCAAGGTGTTCCTCGCCACCAAGATCTCCACCTCGGCCGGCAGCTCGGCGCAGGCGCAGTGGGCACAATCGCTGCGCGACCTGCACAGCGACGGCGTGGACCTGCTGCAGGTACACAACCTGATCGACTGGCGCGACAATCTGCGCTTCCTGCGCCAGCTCAAGGAACAGGGCAAGACGCGCTATATCGGCATCACCCACTACCGCGAGGACACGCACGAAGCGCTGGCGCAGATCGTGCGCGCCGAGCGGCTGGATTTTGTCCAGCTCAACTACTCCCTGGCCGAGCGCAACGCCGAGCGCGCGCTGCTGCCGCTGTGCCAGGAGCGCGGCGTGGCGGTGCTGGTCAACCGCCCGTTCCAGGACGGCCGCCTGTTCCGCACCGTCAAGGACCGCGCGCTGCCGCCGCTGGCCGCCGAGATCGACTGCGCCTCCTGGGGCCAGTTGTTCCTGAAATTCATCGTCAGCCATCCGGCCGTGACCGCGGCCATCCCCGCCACGTCCAAGCCGAAGAACATGCAGGACAACCTTGGCGCCGGCCTTGGCCGMATGCCCGACGCTCGCCAGCGCGCGCAGATCGCCGCGCTGCTGGCGTGAGCGCGCCATGACCGGCACCGCGCGCGCGGCCCGCCACGGGCTAGGCATCCAGCCCGGCGAGGGCAGCGCCGTGGCAGCCGGCTTCCTGTTCTTCTTCTGCCTGTTCGCCAGCTATTTCATGTTGCGCCCGGTGCGCGAAACCATGGGCATCGCCGGCGGCGTGCAGAATCTGCAGTGGCTGTTTACCGCCACCTTCGTGGTGATGCTGGTGGCCATCCCCATCTACGGGCTGTGCAGCGCGCGCTTGCAGCGCCGCCGCTTCGTGCCGTGGGTCTACGCTTTCTTCGTGGCCAACCTGGTGGCATTCGCGCTGGCCACGCGCGCAGTACCTGACAGCATCTGGATGGCGCGGGCGTTCTACGTCTGGCTGTCGGTGTTCAACCTGTTCGTGGTGTCGGTGGCATGGAGCCTGATGGCGGACGTATTCCGTCCCGGCCAGGCACGGCGCCTGTTCGCGCTGCTGGCAGCGGGCGCCAGCGCAGGCGGGCTGGCCGGTCCGCTGCTGGGCGGCTGGCTGGTCCCGCGCATCGGCCTGACCGGGCTGATGCTGCTGTCGGCGGCGCTGCTGGCGACAACGCTGCCGGGCGCGGGCTTCCTGTTCGGCTGGCGCAAGCGCGYCGGCGCGGGCGTGGCCAGGGCGGACGATCCGGTGGTGGCGCAGGATCCGGCCAAGCCCATCGGCGGCGGGCTGTGGGCCGGACTCACGCTGGTGGCACGCTCGCGCTACCTGCTTGGCATCAGCCTGTTCGTGATCCTGCTGGCTACCGCCAGCACCTTCCTCTACTTCGAGCAGGCCAGGCTGGTGGCACAGACCTTTCCCAGCCGCACGCAGCAGACCCAGGTGTTCAGCGCCATCGACGCCATCGTGCAGGCGCTGACCATCCTGGTGCAGGTCTTCTTCTCAGGACGCATTGCGCGGCGCTATGGCGTGACCCTGCTGCTGAGCGCGGTGCCGCTTTCGGTGGCCGCCGGCTTCCTGGTACTGGCGCTGTGGCCGGCCTTCGGCGTGCTGGCCGCGGTAATGGTCCTGCGCCGCGTGGGCGAGTACGCCCTGCTGCGGCCCGGCCGCGAGATGCTGTTTACCGTGGTGGACGCCGAGACCAAGTACAAGGCCAAGAACGTGATCGACACCGCCGTCTACCGTGCCGGCGACGCGATCAGCGCCTGGATCAAGACAGCCATCGATGCCCTCTCCGGCCACCCCGCCGTGGTGGCGCTGACCGGCGCGGCGCTGGCGCTGGCCTGGGCATGGCTGGGCTGGTGGCTGGGACGGCAGCATGAAGGCCATGCCGGGGCGGCACTGCCGGCGGCCGGACAGGAACCGGCACCCGGCGGCACAGGCAGGGCATGACGCGACCGGAGCCGGGGCACGGCGGCACCCGGCACGCCTGCAAGGTTGCCAGCGCGGCAACGCCGATGCACGAATCCGCCTTCGTCCTRCATTGCACCGCCTCCKGCCCGCTGATAATGGTGACGGAATATTACTAACCAAGCACCGAGGATTCGAAGAACCACCATGCAATCACGCCTGCTTACCCTCAAGGCGGCCATGCTCGCCATGGCCCTGACCCTGGGCGGGGTCTCCCATGCCCAGCTGTCGCAACTCCCGCCGCCCCAGCCGCAGCGCGCCCAGGGCGAGCGCGCCACGCAAACCCCGCTGCCGCACCAGCCCGCGCCCCACAAGAAGCACAAGCACAAGCATCACCAGAAGAAAGCACCGCCGCCATCAGCCGGGACGGCCGAAGCGCCGCCGCCTGCGCCACCCCAATCGCMACCGCCGCCGGCTCGTCCGGCCCCCTGAAGGCAAGGCCGGAGAAACGGGCGTGCGCCGTCGCCCCGGCGTTACATCTGCTAACCGCGCCGTAATATTGCAGTGACACCTTGGGCTTAGGATGACCTCATGGCCAGCACGCTTGCGCTGGCCCCCATCAGGATCCAGGAGCCCGTCATGCGCAATCCCACTCGTGCCAACCGTGCAGTTCGTGTCCTCGGTGCGAGCCTGCTCGCCGCCTCGCTGCTCGCGGCCGGGCCAGCCTCGGCKCACGGGCGCGGCGACCGCGGCGATAGCGGCGCCGGCGCGGCAGCGCTGGCCATCGGTGCGCTGGTTGGCCTGGCCGTCGGCGCAGCCGTGATCAGCCAGCCGGTCGCCATGGCCGCGCCGGCGCCGGTCTACTCGCCGCCCCCGGGCTATTGCTACAGCAGCTACCACCGCGCCTACGTGCCGTGCGGTCCGCAGCCGGTACAGGCCGTGCCCTACTACCAGCAGCAGTATCCGCAGCCGTATCAGCAAGGCTACGAGCAAGGCTACCAGCAGCAATATCCGCAACCCTACTCCAGCTACTGAATCCTGGGCGGCCGCCCGGCCGCCCATGGCCGCGCTCCGCCGCGCGGCCGTCCACCGCGCAGGCAGGCGCGGCGCGGCAGCGAAGCCGCAGTGCAACGCCCCCCGACGCTAAGCACGCCCACTTGATCCAACGCACCGGCATCGCCCCTGCGCAACCGGCAGCGCGCACGCGCCGGCGCGCCCGCCCGCGGCGGTGCCGCGAGCCACTCCCCTCGGAGCCGCCGGGAGCCCGCGCAAAAATCCCCGGATTTTCATTCAATGAAAATTCGCAGCCATTGTTTGACGCTGCGAACCGCGCGTGAATAAGATCGTCGGCAAAAGATTTCAATCAACGAAATGCTGCGGCGCACCCGCGCACGCAGTGCCATCAGCGCGTGCCGCCGCTTCGGCGGCGCCTGCCAGGAGACAACGATGAACCGACGCGTCACCCTGCGCCTCGCCGCCATGGCCTGCGCCGCCCTGTGCGCCCAGCTCGTGCTGCCCGCGCAAACAGCGCATGCTGCCGACACCTATCCTGCCAAGCCGCTCCGGCTGGTGGTGCCATTCACGCCCGGCGGCACCACCGATATCCTCGCGCGCCTGGTTGCGCTCAAGCTCGGCGAGGCGCTCGGCCAGACCGTGGTGGTGGATAACCGGCCCGGCGCCGGCGGCAACATCGGCGCGGACGCCGTGGCCAAGGCCGCGCCGGACGGCTACACCCTGCTGATGGGCACGCTCGGCACCCAGGTGACCAACCAGTTCATCTACGCGCGCATGCCATACGACTCGGCCAGGGACTTCGCGCCGGTGACGCTGGTGGCCAACTCGCCCAATGTGCTGCTGACCAACGCCACGCTGCCGGTCAAGTCCGTGGCCGAGCTGGTCGCGCTGGCAAAGCAGCGGCCGGGCGGACTCAACTATGCGTCCACCAGCACCGGCGGCTCGCCGCATCTCTCGGGCGAACTGCTCGACAGCATGGCCGGGGTGAAGATGCAGCACGTGCCTTACAAGGGCGCCGCGCCCGCCATGACCKACCTGCTGGCGGGGCAGGTCAACCTCATGTATGACAACCTGCMGTCGGCGCTGGCGCAGATCCAGGCCGGCAAGGTGCGCGCGCTGGCGGTGACCAGCCCGCAGCGCGCGCCCGTGCTGCCCGACGTGCCCACCGTGGCGGAATCCGGCCTGCCCGGCTATGTGGTGAATTCCTGGTTCGGCCTGCTGGCACCGGCCGGCACGCCGCCTGCGCTGGTGACGCGGCTGCAGCAGGCGGTGGCGCGCATCCTCGCCACRCCGGAGGTCAGGCAGCGTATCGAGCAGCTCGGCGCGGTGCCGGGCGGCGACACGCCGGCCGCCTTCGCCGCCGTGATCCGCGCCGACACCGAGAAATGGTCGCGCGTGATCAGGAGCGCCGGCATCCAGGCCCAGTAGACACCCAACAGCGAACCAAGGATTCCCTCATGGCAGCAAAGACCATCCGCATCGGCTCGGGCTCGGGCTGGTGGGGCGACCGCGTCGAACCCGCGGCGCTCAGCGCGCAGCACGGCAAGCTCGACTTCCTCTGCTTCGAAACCATGGCCGAGGCCACGGTGTCCGCCGCGCAGGTGCGCAAGCGGCGCGACCCCGCCTTCGAAGGCTACGACACMTACCTCGACGAGCGCATGCGCGCGGTGCTGCCGCACTGCATTGCCCAGGGCACGCGCATCGTCAGCAACCAGGGCTGGATCAATCCGCTCGGCGCGGCGCGGCACATCGCCCGGCTGTGCGAGGAACTCGGCCTGCCCGGCGTGAAGATCGCCGCCGTCACCACCACGGACCTGACCGGCGGCATCTGCAGCCAGCCGCTGGAGATCCTGGAAAGCGGCGCGCCCATCGCCACGCTGCGCGACTCGCTGATTTCCGCCGAGCCTTACGAAGGAGCCGAGCCCATCGTGCGCGCGCTGGAAGCCGGCGCGCAGATCGTGGTCACCGGCCGCGTGGCCGATCCCTCCCTGTTCCTCGCGCCGATGATGCACAGCTTCGGCTGGGGCGCGCACGAGATCGAACTGCTGGCGCGCGGCAGCGCCATCGGCCACCTGCTCGAATGCGGCGCGCAGGTGACCGGCGGCTACTTCGGCGATCCCGGCTACAAGGACGTGCCCGAGCCCTGGAACCTTGCCTTCCCCATCGCCGAAGTGGATGCAGCCGGCACCGCCGTGATCTCCAAGGTGGCCGGCACCGGCGGCCGCATCGACCTGCAGACGGTGAAGGAACAGATGTTCTACGAGGTGCACGACCCGCGCCGCTACATCACGCCGGACGTGGTGGTGGATTTCACCACGGCGCAACTGGAACAGGTCGGCCCCGACCAGGTCCGCGTGAGCGGCGTCAGCGGATCGCCCCGCACGCCCACGCTCAAGGTCTCGCTGGGTTGCACCGAGGGCTTCATCGGCGAGGACATGTTCTTCTACGCCGGGCCCGGCTGCCTGGAGAAGGCGCGGCTGGCCAAGACCATCCTGGAGCACCGGTTCCGGCTGGCKGGGCTGGACGCGCAGGCGCTGCGCATCGACTTCCTTGGCGTCAATGCCATCCACGGGGATGCTTCGCCGGCGCCGGCCTGCGAGCCCAACGAGATCGCCGTGCGGGTGGCCGCGCGCACCCGCACCCGCGCCGAAGCGGCCAAGGTGGGCCGCGAGATCGACAGCATGGCGGTGTGCGGGCTGGCTTCCACCGGCAAGCGCGTGCCGCACCAGGAACGCACGCGCGAGATCATYGGCGTGTGGTCCGCGCTGGTGCAGCGCACGCAGGTCAGCTCCGAAATCCACTACTTTTGAGGTCCCCGCGATGAAGGTTTCACTACGGCGCCTGGCGCATACCCGATCCGGCGACAAGGGCGATATCTCCAACACCTCGGTGATTGCCTACGAACCCGCCTTCTATCCCTGCCTCAAGGCACAACTCACCGCGGACGCCTTCAAGGCGCTCTATGGCGGCGTGGTGACCGGCAAGGTCGAGCGCTTCGAGGCCGACGGCTTGCAGGTGCTGAATTTCGTCGCGCACGGCGCACTGGGCGGCGGCGTGTMGCGCAGCCTGGCGCTCGACAATTACGGCAAGGCCCTGGCCAGCGCGGTGCTGCGCTTCGAGGTCGAGGTGCCGGATGATCTGGCGCCGTTGCTGCGGGGGAAGGCCAGCTAGCCCGCCACCTGCCMGGGCCGCGGCTTTGGTGGCGCGCTGCCCGGCGCGCTGTGCGCTGTGCGCGCCGTGGAAAGGGCTTGAAGAAGTTGCGGTTCGCAACTAATATGGTTGCGAACCGCAACTTCCTGCTACCGCCATGGACCTGATCGAACCGCCGCCGCAATCGCGCGACGACACCATCGCCGCGCTTCGCACCTTCTCCCGCAAGCTCGTGCGGGAACTGGGCTTCATGCGATCCACGCTGGCGGACAGCCAGCTGTCGCCCTCGGCCGTGCACGCCATCATCGAGATCGGCCTGGCGCCGGGCATCCAGGCGCGCGACCTGGCCAGCCTGCTGCGGCTCKACAAGTCGAACACCAGCAGGCAACTGGCCAAGCTGGAATCAATGGGCCTGGTGACGCGCACGGCAGCGGACGACGATGCCCGCTCCGCKACCTTGCGCCTGACCGGCGCCGGCGCCCAACTGCGCGCCAGGATCGACCAGTTCGCCACCGAGCAGGTGTCGCGCGCGCTGCGCCGGCTCACGCCCGCMGACCAGCAATCGCTGGTACGCGCCGTGGCGATCTATGCCGATGCGCTCGCCGTCGACAACGCCAGCGCCGCCAATGCGGGCGATGCCAGCCCCGGTGCCGGCATCGTKGAGGGCTACCAGCCGGGATGCATCGGCGATATCGCAAGCCAGCATGCGCGCTTCTACGCGCAACTGGCCGGCTTCGGCAGCTTCTTCGAGCAAAAGGTGGCCACCGAACTTGCCGCCTTCGCGACCGCGCTGCCCTCGCCCGACAAGGGACTGTGGCTCTACCTCGAAGGCGGGCGGACGCAGGCGAGCATTGCCATCGATGGCGACCCTGCCAGCGGGCTGGCCCACCTGCGCTGGTTCATCGCCGATGCGTCGCTGCGCGGAACCGGCATCGGCCGGCAGCTGCTGGAACGTGCGCTGGCATTCGCCGATGCGCGCTACGCGCAGACCTACCTGTGGACCTTCCAGGGGCTGGACGCCGCGCGCCATCTCTATGAATCCGCGGGCTTCGCACTGGCGGACGAGGCGCCGGGCCGGCAATGGGGCGCCACCGTGCTGGAACAACGCTTCGTGCGCGACCGGGCCGGCCTGCGCAACTAAGCGGCACCAGCGCGGCCGCCACGTATCAGTCCACCAGGACCCTGCGCGCCCAGGCGCTGGTGATGCGGCGCGCTTCTTCCTTGAGCAGGCGCGCCATCCTGGCCTCGCGCGCCAGGATGCGCTCGCTCAGCGCAGCCACGCTCAACGCCCCCATGGGCCGGCCTTCGTAGTCCAGCAGCGGCACGGCGATGCCGCCCATCTTGTCCACCACCCAGTCCAGGAACAGCGCGTAGCCGCGGCCACGCGCAGCGTCGATCTGCTCGCTGATCACCTCCGGGGTCAGGCGCGGATAGCGCGCGCGCCGGGTCTTGCCCAGGCGGGCGCGGGCGGCGCGCTCGGCGTCGGGCATCCATGCCAGCACGGCCAGGCTGCCGGCGCCCACGCCGAGCGGGCGGCGGGTGCCGATTTCCACATAGTTGGCGCGGATCGGAAAGGTGCCCAGCTCGATATCGGCCACCACCGATTCGCCCCGGCTGGCCAGGGTCAGCACCGCCGTGTCCMCGAACGCTTCCACCAGCCGCTCCAGGCTCGGCCGCGCGAGCGCGCGCAGGTCCACGCGGCGCTGCGCCACATCGGCCAGCTGGAAGATMTCCGGGCCGATGCCAAAGCGGCGGGCGCTGTCGCGCGTGACAAAGCCTTCGGCCACCAGCAACTCCAGCAGGCGCGATGCGGTGGCGGGATCAAGGCCGGTGGCGCGCGCCACRTCGGACAGGCKACGCACCTGCGGATCGGACAAGGCGCGCAGGATCCACAGGGCACGCTGCACCGGGGAGGCGCGCGAGGCGGGGGCACCGGCCGGAGGCGGTACGGTAGGCAACGTTGGGTCGTCTGGCATGGCTTGCGCATTTAAGCGGCCGCGCCCCGTCCGGTCAATCGGGGTGATTCCGGCTTCTGCCCGGGGGCACCCGCAATTCTGGCCAAACCGGAAGCGCAGAAGGCCAAATCCGCCGCTTCGGGCGTCCGCGGCCAGCCGGATGGTCGTATATTCTTCCCTGACGAAAACATCGCCTGGCGCCCGCCCTTCCCCCGAAGCCCGGCACCGGCTATGGTTGCACGCCCCGACACCGCCCCGACACCGCGCCGGCCCGCCCGACGCCGCCACCACCAAGGAAAACGATCATGAAGACCAAAGCCGCCATCGCCTGGAAAGCCGGCGCCCCCCTGACCGTGGAAGAGGTCGACCTGGACGGCCCGCGCGCCGGCGAGGTGCTGGTGGAGATCAAGGCCACCGGCATCTGCCACACCGATTACTACACCCTGTCCGGCGCCGATCCGGAAGGCATCTTCCCGGCCATCCTCGGCCATGAGGGCGCGGGCATCGTCACCGAAGTGGGCCCGGGCGTGACCTCGCTCAAGCCCGGCGACCACGTGATCCCCCTCTACACGCCGGAATGCCGCCAGTGCAAGTTCTGCCTGTCGCGCAAGACCAACCTGTGCCAGGCGATCCGCTCCACCCAGGGCAAGGGCCTGATGCCGGACGGCACCTCGCGCTTTTCCATCGACGGCAAGCCCATCTTCCACTACATGGGCACCTCCACCTTCGCCAACCACATCGTGGTGCCGGAGATCGCGCTGGCCAAGATCCGCCCCGACGCACCGTTCGACAAGGTCTGCTACATCGGCTGCGGCGTKACCACCGGCGTGGGCGCGGTGCTGTTCACCGCCAAGGTGGAAGCGGGTGCGAACGTGGTGGTGTTCGGCCTCGGCGGCATCGGCCTGAACGTGATCCAGGCCGCCAGGATGGTCGGCGCCGACAAGATCATCGGCGTGGACCTGAACCCGGGCCGCGAGGCGATGGCGCGCAAGTTCGGCATGACCCAYTTCRTCAACCCSAASGACGTSSMGAACGTGGTGGACCATATCGTCCAGCTCACCGACGGCGGCGCCGACTATTCCTTCGAGTGCATCGGCAACACCAAGGTCATGCGCCAGGCGCTGGAGTGCTGCCACAAGGGCTGGGGCAAGTCGATCATCATCGGCGTGGCCGAAGCCGGCGCGGAAATCTCCACCCGTCCGTTCCAGCTGGTCACCGGCCGCGAATGGAAGGGCTCGGCCTTCGGTGGCGCGCGTGGCCGCACCGACGTGCCGAAGATCGTCGACTGGTACATGGAAGGCAAGCTCAATATCGACGACCTCATCACCCACACCCTGCCGCTGGAGCGCATCAACGAGGGCTTCGACCTGATGAAGCGCGGCGAGTCGATCCGCTCGGTMGTGCTGTACTGAGCCGGGGCGCGCCATGCTCGAACTGCTCTCCGAACACGGCTGCTTCGGCGGCGTCCAGCGCTTCTACCGGCACGCCTCGGGCACCATCGGYCTGCCGATGCGCTTCTCGGTGTTCCTGCCGCCGGCGGCCCTGGCCACGCCGGCGCGGCGCCTGCCCGCGCTGTTCTACCTGGCGGGCCTGACCTGCACCGAGGAAACCTTCATGATCAAGGCCGGCGCCCAGCGTGCCGCCGCCGAGCACGGCCTGATCCTGGTGGCGCCCGATACCAGCCCGCGCGACACCGGCATCGCCGGCGAGGCCGAGTCATGGGATTTCGGCGCCGGCGCCGGTTTCTACGTCGACGCCACGCAGGCGCCCTGGCGCCAGCACTGGCGCATGGAAAGCTACCTCACGCAGGAACTGTTCGGCATCGCCTGCACCGAGCTGCCGGCCGACCCGGAACGGGTCGGCGTGTTCGGCCACTCCATGGGCGGACACGGCGCGCTGGTGCTCGCGCAGCGCCATCCGGAGCGTTTCCGCTCGGTCTCCGCCTTCGCGCCCATCGCCGCGCCGACGCGCTGCCCCTGGGGCGAGAAGGCGTTCAGCCGCTACCTGGGCGAAGACCGTGCGGCCTGGGCCCGCTACGACGCCTCGGCGCTGATGTCGGGCCAGGCGCAGGCGCCGTTCCCGCGCGGCATCCTAGTCGACCAGGGCCTGGCCGACAAATTCCTCGCCGGGCAGCTCCACCCGGAAGCCTTCGAAGCGGCCTGCGCCGCGGCGGGCCAGCCGCTCACGCTGCGCCGGCACGAGGGCTACGACCACGGCTACTACTTCATCTCGACCTTCATCGAAGACCATATCCGGCACCACGCGGCGCAGCTCTGAGMGCTGGCCCGCGCAACCCTCGCGTRCCCTGGAGCAACATGGCCAACCTGACCGCCACCGAACTCAAGGCCTTCGTGCCCGCGCGCGACTTTGCCCTGTCCCGGCAGTTCTACCAGGACCTCGGCTTTGCCTCGCCCTGGCATGACGACACGCTGGCCTACCTGCACCACGGCAATTGCAGCTTCCTGCTGCAGAACTTCTATGTGCGGGAGTTCGCCGAGAACCTGATGATGCACCTGCTGGTGGWRGACGTGGAGGCATGGTGGCAGAAGGTGCAGCAACAGGATATCGGCGGGCGCTACGGCGTCAGGCTGGTACCGCCGCAGGACCAGCCGTGGAAGATGCGCGACTTCGTGCTGATCGATCCGTCCGGCGTGCTGTGGCGCATCGGGCAGAACATCGGCTAGGCGCGGGCAGCCGGCGCCGCTTGGTAATACGTTGAAACAAGCCCGCGCCGAATGAAACGCAAAGCCGCGCCCGCCGGCCTTGCCGCCCATGCGGGCGCAGGCTAGCATCGGCCGGATCGCCTGTCCGCCCGGAGAACGCCGCCATGCCCCGCCCCATCCTTCCGTTCAGAATGCTTCCCCTGATGGCCGTGCTGTGCCTGCCGGCCGCCGTGCTGGCGCAAGGCTCGCCTACCGGGGGCGACGAGGCCATGAACGCGATCAACAGCAACTTCGCGCGCATGACGCCGTCGCCGCGCACGGTGGACAGCATCAACCAGGAATTGCGGCAGAACCACGCCACGCCGGCTGGCGGCAGCGGCATGCGCGGCGGCGGCCGCGGGCGCGGCAGGCAGCGGACGCAGGATAGTTCCGCAGACGCGAATGCGCCGGCCAGCCCGGATGGCGGCTTGCATACGAGCCTGCCGGGGACCAGCGGCGCTGCCGGCGCGCCGGCCCCTGCCGTTACCCAAGTTACCCAATAGCAGGCAAGCACCGCCACTGCGCCCCCGCGCCTCTGCGCGTCTCCCCCGGCGTCTTCCTCCGCTTCTTCCCCCCTTCTCCCCCCGCTTCTTCCTGAGCGCCGTCTCGCCTCTCACCGGGAAGCCGGCCGGCTCCCMGGCCGCCCCGGCGCCTCCCCGCGCTCCCCCMCGTTTTCCCTCCCCCTCCTCGTTCTCCGATATCCGGCGTGAATCGCCCGCGCGCAAATGGATATTGGACGTCCATGCCACGCCCTCCCTACACTGGGCTGCAAAACCAGAAGGCACGCAAACGCGGTTGCCTCAACGCAAGGAGACAGATCTATGCGCAAGGCGCTCGGCCACATCAAGGTGCTCGACCTGACGCGTGTGCTGGCGGGCCCGTGGGCCACCCAGAACCTTTCCGACATGGGCGCGGAGGTGATCAAGGTGGAGCGTCCCGGCACCGGCGACGACACCCGCGCGTGGGGACCGCCGTTCCTCAAGGACGCCGACGGCCGCGAGACGGCCGATTCCTCGTATTTCCTCAGCGCCAACCGCGGCAAGAAGTCCATCACCGTCGACCTGGCCGCGCCCGAGGGGCAAGAGATCATCCGCGAGCTGGCACGCGACGCCGACGTGGTGGTGGAGAACTACAAGGTAGGCACGCTGGCGCGCTACGGCCTGGGCTACGAGGACCTGCGCAAGCTGAACCCGCGGCTGGTCTACTGCTMGATCACGGGGTTCGGCCAGTCCGGGCCCTATGCCGCGCTGCCCGGCTATGACTTCGTCTTCCAGGGCATGGGCGGGCTGATGAGCATCACCGGCCTGCCCGACGGCGAGCCCGGCGGCGGCCCGGTCAAGTCCGGCATCGCCATCAGCGACCTGCTGACCGGCATGTACGCGAGCACCGCGATCCTGGCCGCACTGGAGCACCGCAATATCAGCGGCGAGGGCCAGTACATCGACATGGCGCTGCTGGACTGCGTGGTGACGATCAACTCCTACMAGGCGATCAATTATTTCCTTTCGGGCAAGGTGCCGCAGCGCATGGGCAATGCGCATTCGAACATGGTGCCTTACCAGGTGTTCCGCTGCGCCGAGGGCGACGTCATCGTGGCGGTGGGCAACGACACGCAGTACGCGGCGCTGTGCAGGGTGATCGGCCGCCCCGATCTGGCCGACGACGCACGCTTCKCCAGCGCCGGGCAACGCAACCGCAACCGCGACGCGCTGATCCCGCAGATCGCGCAGGCCATGCTGGCGCGGACCATGGCCGACTGGGTCGAGCGCATGGAGGCTGCCAACGTGCCGTGCGGCCCGATCTACAACATGCAGCAGGTCTTCGAAGACCCGCAGGTCAGGCACCGCGCGATGCAAGTCTCGCTGCCGCACGGCGCCGGTGTCGAGGCTCCGGGCCTGGCCAACCCGATCCGCTTCTCGGGCACGCCGATCGCGTACGAACGCGCCGCGCCCACGCTGGGCGAGCATACCGAGGCGGTGCTGGCCGGGCACCTCGGCCTGCCGCCGGAACGCATCGCCGCACTGCGCGGCAAGGGAGTGATCTGACCGGCCTCGCGGGCCGCCGACTGATTTGCCGACATCCGAAAACAACGGCCCGAAGCAGGCCAACACGGAGGAGACAACCATGCGAAACATCACCCCCGCGGCCGTGGCCGCGGCGATTGCCGCCGCCACGGCTGCCGCGCTGCCGGCGGCGGCCCACGCCCAGGCCCAGCCGCTGTCCCGCGCGCAACCGATCCGCTTCGTCGTGCCTTACCCGCCCGGCGGCGCGGCGGACCAGATCACGCGCCTGGTCGCGCACGACGCCGCGGCGGCGCTCGGCACGACCATCGTCATCGACAACAAGGCCGGCGCCGCCGGCATGATCGCCGCGGAGACCGTGGCACGGGCCGAGCCGGACGGGCGCACCTTCTTCGTCGGCTCCAACGCCCCGCTGGTGATCAACAGCGCGCTCTACAGCAAGATGCCCTACGACCCGGACAAAGACTTCATTCCGGTGGCCGGCCTCGGCAAGGCACCGCTGATGCTGTCGGTGCGGCCTGAGCTGGGCGTCAGGTCGGCCCGGGAGCTGGCGGCGCTCGGCAAGAAGGAGCCGGGCAAGCTGACCATGGGCTCGGCCAGCAGCGGCAATATCACCCACCTGGCCGGCGAATACGCGTCGAGCAGGCTGGGCTTCACGGTGACGCACGTGCCCTTCGCCGGCAGCGCGCCGGCCATCATCAGCCTGATCGGCGGCAATATCGACCTGATCTACGACGCGCTGCCGTCGTCGATGCAGCAGGCCCGCGCCGGCAAGATCCGGGCGCTGGCGATCCTGGACAACAACCGCTTTCCCCTGCTGCCGGACGTACCGACGATGAAGGAACTCGGCATCGCCGGCACCGAGGCCAGCGCATGGTTCGGCGTGGTGGCGCCCGCCCGGACGCGCCCGGCGGTGGTCGCGGAGCTGAACAAGGCCGTCAACGACGCGCTGGCGCGCCCGGACCTGGTGGAAAAACTGCGCGCCATCGGCGCCCAGCCCATGCCCGGCAGCCCCGCGGACTTCGGCCGCTTTATCCAGGACGAGCGTGCCCGCTGGATCCCCGTGGCGAAATCGCTCGGCGTGAAGGCGGAGTAAGCGCCGGCAGGTGCCGGCGGGACAACGCGCGGCACTGCCTGCCGATGCTCTATGATGAGCGCTTCTTTTCCGACCCGCCCCGGTACGTGGCCGCCTCKCGGCGCGGCCGGGCAAAGCCATGACCGCCAACGACAACAAGGCGCCGCCGATGAACGTGAAGACGGCGCTGCGCGTGCTCGAGATCATCGAAACGTTCGCGCGCGAGCGGCGCGCGCTCTCGCTCTCGGAACTGGCCCGCTTGCTGGCGGTGCCGGCGTCGAGCTGCCTGGCGCTGATCCGCACCCTCACCTCGCTGGGCTATCTGTACGAAACCGGCCGCCGCCAGGGTTACTACCCGACCGGGCGCCTGCTGGCCATGGCGCAGCAGATCGCGCGCCACGATCCGGTGCTGGATCGCGTGCACGGCACCATGCACGAGCTGCGCGCCGCCACCGGCGAGACCGTGGTGATCGGCAAGCTGCATGAGGGACGGTGGGTGGTGTACCTGGACGTGCTGGAGTCCCCGCACGCCATCCGCTACATCGCCACGGCCGGCGAGCGGCGCGACCTGCATGCCAACTCGATCGGCAAGGCGCTCTTGTCGGTGATGCCGGAGGACGAGCGCCAGGCGCTGATCSGACAGCTCAGCTTCGAGCGGTTCACGCCGCGCACGGTGGCGGACGCCGCCCAGCTCGAGGCCGAGCTGAAAGCCTCCGCCGAGCAGGGTTGCTTTATCAACCTGGGCGAATCCCTGCCCGATGTGGGGGCGCTCGCCTGGCCGGTGAGGCTGTCGGGGGAATGCTACGGAATCTCGATCGCCGGGCCGGTCTACCGCATCGAACCGGCGCTGACGCGCTTCTCGGCCATGCTGCGCACCGCCTGCTCCACGCTGGAGCGCGACGAGCGCAACCGGTTCTCCAAGTAGCGCGCCCCGCAGCCGGGTGGCCAGCCGTCAGGCCGGCCGCCCGCCTCAGCCGTGGCGCGGCGTCAGGTCTCCCCCGTTCTCGCGCAGCAATTCGCGCAGCTCGTTGATGACCGGGAACACCTCGTGGTTCCAGTCCGCTCCCTGCGCATCGTGYGCGGCCTGCTCCATCTCGACGATCTCGCGGTCTTCCTTGAAGATCCGTTCGGTAAACCACACCAGCAGCGGCCACGCCAGGTCCAGCGCGCCGGGGATGCCCGGCTTCTTGATCGACAGCAGGCCGAAGGTGCGGTTGGTGCGCTGCTCGGCATCGAGCGGCACGTAGACGATCCACAGGTCCATCACCAGCGTGCCTTCCGAGGTGCGGATCTGCAGCGTCTGGTACGGATAGCCGGTGCGTACCGTCATCACGTCCTTGTTGTTCTGGCCGCCCTTGCCGCCGCCGAACACCAGCGCCTCGCCCACCGGCTGCTTGCCTTCCTCGCGCGAGAAGGTGTAGTCCACCTCGACCCAGCCGTCGCCGCGCCGGCGGCCCAGCGAGCGGGCGCGCATCTGTCCCATCTGCCGGCGGTGCAGGAACTGGTGGTTCATGTCCATCAGGTTCTCGTGCATGAACGAGTAGTGGCACTTGACCTCGCGGCCGAAGCGGCGGGTCTTGTATGCCTTGTTCGATACCGAGCCCAGCGCGGGCAGCGGGGTTTCGTCGGCCAGCACGGCGCTGCCCGGGAAAACGAAGATCAGGCCTTCGACCTCGCGGCAGGGGTAGGAGCGCACGCCGTTGGGCAGCCGTTCGCGGCCCAGGTAGGGCACGTCGATGCAGCGGCCGGTGCAATCGTAGGTCCAGCCGTGATAGCAGCAGCGAATCGACTCCCCCGCGACCACGCCCTCGTGCAGCGGCACCTGCCGATGCGCGCAGCGGTCCTCCAGCGCGAACACGGCGCCGGATTCGGTGCGTACCAGCACGATCGGCTCGCCCGCGAAGCGCACGCCATGCGCCTTGCCGCGCTTGACTTCGCGCGACCAGGCCAGCGGATACCAGTGATCCGGATGGATGGCGACGCGCCGCAGGTCGCGCAGGGGGGCTTCGGTGGGACTATCGGTGGGACTGTCGTTGGCACTGCTGTTGGCACCGCTGTCAAGCAATGGGACTGCATGCATGGGGGACATTCTCCTCGCGTATTCGGGAATCTCGGTGAGCCGGCTGCATKGGGCGGAGGCGCTCGCAGTACCCAGTCTACCCGAAGGCGCGCGTGCACGATGTAGGCGCGTCTCCGACGCACGGCAAAGCCTTGCCGGCAGCGTGACCGTCAGGCCGCTTGCCCGACCGCCGCGAGATGCCAGTAGCGGATGCCGTCGGGCAAGGCCCCGGCGAGCGTGGCGGGCGGACCGGCGCTGAGCGCCAGCATGGCATCGCCGTGGCGCCAGGTGCAGGCGTTGGCGGCATGGGCGCTTGCGCCGGCGGCCGGCGACACGGCCACGGACTGGCCGAGCATGGTCTGGAACAGGGCGCCGCCCGTACGCTTGAGCCAGGCTTCCTTCAGGGTCCAGAGCCGGAAGAAGGCGTCGAGCCGCGCCGGCTCGTCGCTGGCGGCGAGCAAGGCCGGCATGGCGGCGCGCTMGGCTTCGCTGCTGACCGCCGCGATCAGTGCGTCGAGCCCCTTGCGCGGCTGCACGCGTTCGAGGTCGAGCCCGAGCGKGGCATCGCCGACGGCGCAGGCGACCAGCCCGCCGGCATGGGAAATGGAAAGAAACGCCGCCGCCGGCCCGCTGGCCTGCGGCGGGCCGTCCGGCGCCGCGCCGAGCGTCCAGTCCTGCCA
>NZ_JBFTLQ010000107.1:0-22271 GCF_056396525.1 Cupriavidus sp. 05T41 | reverse complement strand
CGCCTGCGCTACCGCGGCCGCGCGCCCGGCAGCCCGCGTGGCATCCTGCGGCTGGCTGGCCGGGCGTTCCTGGGCTGGCCGGGAGGGTGCCCGCGCGGCCACCGGCGGCGGCACCGGCGCCACCGGTTCGGGCGTGACCGGGCCCGGCGGTGCGGCCTGCTGCAGCCAGATCTCGCCCGGTTGCGGCGGGGAATTGCGGGTACGCGTGGGCGGTTGCCAGACCGKCTGGCGCCGTGCCGAAACCGCCTCGATGCCCTTGTGGCGCGGCACGTAGTCGACCGCGCCCGGGATGGCGGAATGGGTGGCGCCCAGATGCGTCGTCTCCCAGCTGTCAGGCTCGCGCGCGCCCCGGGCCGGCGCGCGTGCCGGGGTACGGACCGGTGCGAAATCTTCCTCTTCCGGTTCGGCCACCTGCGGCTTGCGCKAGAACAGGCTTCGCCAGGTCTCGCCGAAGACCATGGGAGCGGCCAGTGCCAACACCCCCAGCATGATCAGCAAGCTGACGCTCCAGCCGAGCATGCCGCTCAGCAGCCCGCCGAGCGCGCGCCCGGCGCCGCCTCCCGACGTGCTTGCCGCCATGCCGCCCTCGCCCGCGGCGCCCGTGAGCGCCTCCAGCGACGCGCTCGCGCACAGCACGATCACCGTGCCCACCCAGACGCGCAGCGTTCCGCGTCCACTGAAGAAGCGGCGCTCGCCGGCGAGCAGGCGCGTCACCATGCGCCACAGCAGCGGCAGCAGCCACAAGGTCGAAAATCCGAACCAGCCAAAACCCATTATGGAAACGCCATCATCAAATACCTCGGGCAGCGATTGTAGCGGGTCTGGACGCCGTGGCACCGCGCAACTTGGCTACCGTGGCGGAATACCCGCATTTCTGTGGCGGCGCGCACTGGCTTGTTCGCCGGGCGCGGCGGTAACGGCGCGCACGACGGCATGCCCGCCGCGCGGCATGTGAGCTACTATGGCGCGACGCCCGCCCCGATTGCCGGAGGCGCGGCCTGACCCAATCGAAGCCGAACCCTGGCGCTCCCGCCGCCGAGCCAATCATGCAGACACGCTATGCCGGACTGTCGGCCCTGGTGGTCGATGACCACCCATTCCAGCTGCTGGCGGCAGAGCAGTTGCTGACGCAGCTGGGTGTCACCGACGTCCATGGCGCAGCCGACGGCCGCGTCGCGCTGGACCTGCTGGCTGCGCGCAAGTTCGACCTGGTGCTGTGCGATATCKAAATGCCGGGCCTCAACGGGCCGGCCATGATGGACGAGCTGACCCGGCGTGCGGACCACGCCTTCGTGGGGGCGCAGCCGCTGTGGGTATGGGTGTCGGCGCTGGAAGACGACATCATCGATTCCCACGTGAGCCTGGCGGATTCGGTCGGGCTTGCCCATGTGCGGGCCGTGCGCAAGCCGATCTCCGCCGTGGTGCTGGAAGAGATCCTGCAGGACGTGCTGGCGCGCGAMCTGACCGCCGCGGCGCCGGTGGCCGCGCAGAACCAGCCAGACGATGCCGAGCTGCTGGCCGCGCTGCGCACGTCCGGCGCCATCTTCATCATGCTGCAGCCGCAGTTCCATATCGTCAGCGGCAAGCTGGCGGGAGCCGAGGCGCTCTGCCGCTGGCGCCATCCCTCGCTGGGCCTGATCCGGCCCGACCTGTTTATCCCGCGGCTGGAAACGCTGGGCGAGGCGGATGCGATTTTCCAGCTGGCGGGCCAGCAGTGCCTGGCGGTGCAACGGCAATTGCTCGCGCGCGGCGTACGCATCGCGCTGAGCATCAATGCATCGGCGCAGACGCTGTGCCGGCCTGGCGTGCTGGATGCCTTCGATGCCATGGTGGAAGCGAGCGGCATGCCGCGCCAGTTGCTGATCATCGAGCTGACCGAAGGCTATCCGGTACACGACACGCGCGCCTTGTCGATCGCGCTGAACCGCCTGCGGCTGCTCGGCTACGGCGTGGCGATCGACGATTTCGGCGTGGGCATCGCCACCCTGAAGCTGCTGGCCGACCTGCCCTTCACGCAGGTCAAGCTGGACCGCTCCTTCGTGGTAGCGGTGCCGGGCAACAGCCAGCGCGCGGCGATCTGCCGCAATATCATCAACCTGGCGCGCGATCTCAAGCTGGAGTGCGTGGCCGAAGGCATCGAGACGCCCGCGCAGCGCGATGCGCTGCAGGCGCTGGGCTGCGACCTCGGCCAGGGCTATCTGTGGTCGCCGGCGCTGCCGCCCGATATGTTCGTGGCCGAGGCCCTGGGCCGCTGGGCCACCTGAGGAGGCGCGCCGGCKGGCCCGGGCGGGCGCTAGTTCCAGCGCCCGGCGATACCGCCCACGCTCATGCGCCCGGCGCCCAGCAGCAGCACCGCAAGTGCGCTGGCCAGGTACAGTGCCTGCAGCTCCACCGCCCAGCCGCCGGTGTCGTTGATCAGGCCGAGCTGCTTGGTATGCACCAGCGCCACCGCCACCAGCATGTTGACGGCCACGATCAGCGCCGCGATGCGCGTCCACAGGCCAATGATCAGGAGGATCGGCGCCACCACTTCGCCGATATAGACCAGGTATGCGACGGCCGGCGGCAGGCCCGCCTGCGCCACCATCTGCGTGACGAAACCGGGGCCGTTGATCAGCTTGGCGACGCCGTGGAAGAGAATCAGCGCGCCGAGCACGATGCGCAGTATCGCCTTGCCGAGGTCCTGGGTTGCCTGAGTACCGCTCATGGTCGTCACTCCTTGTCCGGTCTTGTCCGGTCTTGTCCGGTCGAAACGCCCGGAAAGCGCCCGGAGAACCGGGACGCCGGCCGGTGGCCGATGCGCCTTTCGCTCCACGCGGGGCGCGCATCTGTACCTTAGTGCGCGCCGCCGTGAAGGTAAAGCCACAAGTTGCGCGCACGCGTCACGGCACGGTGGCCGCGCGCCGGGCAGGCGCTGTCAGGCCTGGCCAATCGGCCGGTGCATGCCCGGCTGGCGCAACTGCATGCCGGCCTTGCGCGCGGTCTCCGGCAGGATCTCGGAGAGAAAATCGAGGAAGCGCCGCAGCGCCGGTGGCATGCCTTTGCGCGAGGGGAATACCGCGTGCAAGGTGCCGACCGGCATGATCCATTGCGGCAGCAGCACCTCCAGCTCGCCGCTCTCGATGGCTTCGCGGCAGAACATGCGGGGCAGCATGGCCACCCCGACGCCGGCGATGGCGGCCTCGCGCAGCAGTGCGAATTCATCGGTGATCAGGCGCGGATCGTAGGCGATGTGCAAGGCCTGGCCGCTGTCGCAGCTCAGCGTCCATACGTGTTTGCCGTCGTGCGGCTTCTGGTTCACGCCGGGCATGCCGTCGAGCGCCTGGGGGGTGCGGGGCCGGCCGATGCTGTCCAGCAGCGTGGGGCTGGCCACCAGCATCAGCGGGCTCTCGCCATAGGTGCGCACCACCAGCGAGGAATCGTCCATGACATCGCGCACGCGCAGCGCCAGGTCGAAGCCTTCGCCGATCACGTCCACGCGCCGGTTGGTGGCTTCGATCTCCACCCGCACGCCGGGATTGGCCTGCATGAAGCGGCCGATCTCCGGCGCCAGCAAGCTTTGCGCGATGGCCACCGGGCAGCTCACGCGCAAGGTGCCGCCAGGTTGTTCGCGCGCTTGCTCGATCACCTCGTGTGCCGCTTCCGCCTCAGCCAGCATGGCCCGGCAGCGCTCGTAATAGGCCTCGCCGATGGGCGTCACGCGCACCTGGCGGGTGGTCCGCCGCAGCAATTGCACGCCCAGCTCGCGCTCGAGCTGCGCAATGCGCCGGCTCAGGCGCGATTTCGGCACGCCGCTGGCACGGCTGGCAGCGGAAAAACTGCCGTGCTGGACTACCTGGGCAAACAGCGAAAGATCGTTCAGGTCTTGCATCGGACTGCCTTTCGGGTAACGGGCCGGGGCCACCGGCTGGAGTTGCTTAGCCAGGTGTTCTGCCCTTGGAACAATAAGTTCTATTTTGCACCACTACCGGCATCAATGGCAGACCGCTATCTTTTGCTTCACCTAACCCCGAAACACAAATTCCCCAGTGGAGCTGAACATGAACATCCTGCAAATCGACTCGAGCGTACTTGGCGGCCATTCCGCTTCCCGTAGCCTGACCGCACAGGTCGTGGCCGATCTGCGCGCCAAGAACCCCGCCGCCAGCCTGACCGTGCGCGACCTGGACCAAGACGCCCCCGCCCACCTGTCCGGCGCGCTGCTGCCGGTGCTGGGCGGCCCGAAGGACGGCCTGAACGCCGTGCAGGAAGCCGAACTGCAACGCACCGAAGCCTTCCTGAAGGAATTCCTGGAAGCCGACGTGCTGGTGGTAGGCGTGCCGCAGTACAACTTCGGCATTCCCAGCCAGCTCAAGTCGTGGATCGACCGCATCGCCCAGGCCGGCCGCACCTTCCGCTACACCGAGAAGGGCCCGGAAGGCCTGGCCGGCGGCAAGCGCGTGATCGTGGTCTCGTCGCGCGGCGGCGTGCGCGCGGATGCATCCGCCCTGGACCTGCATGAGCAGACCGTGGACGTCGTGTTCCGCTTCCTCGGCATCACCGACATCACCTACGTGCGCGCCCACGGCCTGGCCTTCGGCCCCGACGCCCGCGAAGCCGCCCTGGTGTCGGCCCGCACCGAAGTGGCAGCACTGAACGACGCCGCCGCCCTGGCAGCCTGATCGCCCTCCAGGCGGCATTGCGCCGCCCGGCACAGGCGCACGGCCAGACTCCCGCCCGCGATTGCCGCCGGCGGGAGTTTTTCATTGCGGGCATCGGCATGGCGCTAGTGCTAGTGCCAGTGGTAGTGCCAGTGCTAGTGCGGATCCTCCAGCAGCCTGGCCCGGATGTCCTTTTTCAGCACCTTGCCAACCTTGGAGCGCGGCAGGTCAGGCCAGATTTCGATCTGCTTGGGCGCCTTCACGCTGCCGATGCGCGCCTTGGCAAAGGCCTTGATCTCGTCGCCGTCCACCTGCCGGCCGGGATGGAGCTGCAACACGGCCACCACGCGCTCGCCCCATTTCTMGTCGGGCAGGCCTACCACCGCGCTGTCCTGCACGTCGGGATGCTGCATCAGGACCTGTTCCACCTCGGTGGAGTAGACGTTGAAGCCACCCGATATGATCATGTCCTTGGCGCGGTCGACGATATAGAGGAAGCCGTCCGCGTCCAGGTAGCCGATATCGCCGGTGTGGTGCCAGCCATGGCGCGACGCTTCCTGCGTGGCTGCCGGATCCTTGTAGTAGCCCATCATCACCAGCGACCCGCGCACCACGATCTCGCCGCCCTGGCCGGCKGGCAGCAGCCGCCCGTCCGGGTCCATGATGCCCACCTGCACCAGCGGGCCCGGCCTCCCGGCGCAAGCCAGGCGGTGGCGGGCCACCGAGCCGTCGGCATTGAAATGCTCGGCCGGCGACATCATCGAGACCATCATCGGCGCCTCGGTCTGGCCGAACAGCTGGGCCATGACCGGGCCAAGGCGCTGCAGCGCCTCTTCCAGACGCGCGGCCGACATCGGCGCCGCGCCGTACCAGAAGCACTGCAGCGAATCGAGCGTGGCCGCAGGCAAGTCMGGATGCTGCAGCAGCATGTAGATCAGCGTGGGCGGCAGGAAGGTATGGGTCACGCGGCGCAGCGCGACCAGGCGGAGGAATTCGCCGAGGTCCGGCTTCGGCATGATCACGACCTCTCCGCCTAGCGCCATGACCGGCAGGCACAGCACGCCGGCCGCATGGGTCAGCGGCGCCAGCGCCAGGTAGACGGGCCGCCCGCGGAACGGATAGCCCATCAGGGTCAGCGCGGACATGGCCTCGAGGTTGCGGCCGGACAGCATCACGCCCTTGGGCTTGCCGGTGGTGCCACCGGTGCCGGCGATCATGACGAGGTCATCCGCCGCGGGCTGCTCCAGCGGCTCGCCGGAGCAGCCCGCCAGCCATTGTTCCAGTGAGGGCGCGAATGGCTGGGCGCGGTCCAGGCACACCACTTCGCGCAGCTTGGGCAGGTCGGCGCGCAGTTGCGCCACCAGTGGCGCGTAGTCGCTATGGAAGATCAGGCAGGCGCAATCGAAGGCGTCGAGCACGTAGCGGTTTTCGGTCGCTTCGTTGCGCGGGTTGACCGGGCACCAGACCGCCGCGGCGCGCGACAGGCCGAATACGCAGGCAAAGGCGCTGGCGTCGTTCGACGACAGCACCGCCACCTTCTCGCCCGGCCGGATACCGTTGCGCTGCAAGGCGCGCGCAACACGGTTGCTGAATTGCTGCACGTCGGCGTAGGACAGCCGTGCCTCGCCCATGGTCAGGCAGGGCGCGGCGGGATCCAGCGACGCGCCCTTGTCCAGGTAGTCGATCAAACGCATGCGGTTCTCCGCGAGAGGGAATGCCGGGGCCCGCCGGCCCCGGCGCAGGCCGTGCTAGCGATGAACCGTCAGCACCGGTTCCATCACCAGCCCGAAGCTCTTGAGCACGCCCAGCAATTCGCGGTGCCCGAAGGCCTGGCAGCCGGAGGCCAGCCCCGCCCGCCGTGGCGCCTGTTGCAGCAGCGAGTACGCGGCATAGGCCTGCAGCAGGCCGGTCTGCTTGTAATTGCAGTTGCCGTGGATCACGCAGTGCGCGCGCCCGAGCGGCCCGGATGCATAGACCGAATCGAGCGAGTTGTTCAGTCGCGGGTTCTCGCGCGGCGGCATGCCGGCCTGCACCGACGCCGCGATGTCCGCCAGCGCGGCTTCCTGCTGGTCCAGCGGCAGCACCTTGATCTTCTCTTCCACCATCTGCGCGGTCGCGATCACGCCCTTCATGACTTCGCGCGAGAACACGCCGCCGGCCACCTTGCAGTTGGCCACGCGCGGATCGTCCTTGAACCAGACCGGATGGGAGGTGCCGCCCCATGGCAGCGCCAGCGCGCTTTCGTGCTGGCCGGGGACGTTCACCTCGAAGCTGGTGCCGGGCGCCCATTCGACATACTGGTTGTTGACCAGGTGGTACCACTTGGCCTTGAGGATGGTGAAGATGGTCTGGGTGGACGCATAGGTGGGGAAGCCCTTCCACAGCACCAGGATGTCGAGCGTGTCGAGCCCCGGCATTTCCAGGCAGATATTGGCGGCGATCTCGCCGGTGGTGTACATCTGCGCCAGGCCCGGCGACAGCAGCAGGCMCTTTTCCTGGAAGGCGGCGCCGAAGCGCGCCTGCGCATCCAGCAGCCAGTCCTGCTCGCCGGTGGTGTCCATGTAGTGGCAACCGGCCGACAGGCAGGCCTGCGCCACCTCGCCGCCGAACTTGATGAACGGCCCGACCATATTGCAGACCACCCTGGCGCCGTGGAACAACTCGGCCAGCGCGGCCGCGTCGTGATCCACCTCGGCCACTTCGTAGTCTGCGGTCTCGATGCCCGGGATCCGGTCCATCACCGCCTGCACGCGCGCCGCGTCGCGCCCCGCGGCGATGAAAGGCACGTTGAATTCGCGCAGGTATTCGCATACCAGCCGTCCGGTGTAGCCCGAAGCGCCGTAGACCACGACGGGTTTCTTCTTGCTCATGATGTGTCTCCTGTTTTCTTGCCTGGTTCTCGCTTGCCTGGTTATCGCTTGTCCTGCCCTCCTGCCCTCCTGCCCTCCTGCCCCGGCCCCGCGCGCTACATGCCCATGCCGCCATCGACCGGCAGGCCCGCGCCAGTGATAAAGCGCGCGGCATCGGAGCACAGGAAGACCACGGCGTCGGCCATGTCGGTGACCTCGCCCAGGCGCGCCAGCGGGGTCTGGCCGATCACCTCGGTCACGGCCGCCTCGGCCGTCGGCCAGAAGCCCGCGGCGACGAGGTCGTCGGCGAGTTGCATGCCCATCTGGGTCGGCACCAGGCCGGGGTAGACGCAGTTGACCCGCACGCCGTAGCCGAGCTTGCCGGACTCCAGCGCGGCCACGCGCGTGAGGCGGTCCACCGCTGACTTGCTGGCCGAGTAACCGGCGATGGCCGGGAACGCGATGGTGGCGGCGACCGAAGAAATATTGACGATGGCCCCGCCCTTGCCTGCCTGCGCGCCTGGACCCGACTGGCCGGCGCCCTGCGGGCGCATGGCGCGAAAAGCGTGCTTGATGCCCAGCGCGGTGCCGATCACGTTGACGTCGAACATGCGGCGCAGGCTGGCAGCGTCGATATCCGCCACCAGCGAGGTAATCTCGATGCCCGCGTTGTTGACCAGGATGTCGAAGCCGCCGAGCGCGTGGCCGGTGGCGGCGACCGCCTCGATCCAGCTCTCCTCCCTGGTCACGTCCAGCGGCACGAAGCTGGCCTTGGCGCCCGACGCGGCAATCCGGGCCGCGGTCTCGCGCCCCAGGTCGGCGAGCAGGTCGCCGATCATCACGGCCGCGCCGGCGCCGGCCAGCGCTTCTGCAATACCTGCGCCAATACCGCGCGCGCCCCCGGTCACCAGGGCCTTGCGCCTCGTGAGGTCGAATCTAGCCATCGCTGTCTCCTGTCTGGTTTTTTGATTGCGGATGGAGACTTCATGCTAGAAATCGTCTTGACACTCGTCAAGTTTTTATTGGTCAAGTKTCAAGTTTTTTGCTGTGCAGTACGTAATGCCGAAAAGCGCCGTGCTATGCTTCGTGAACACTTTGCCGGGCAAGCATCAGACCATGCCGTCCACACAGGAAAAAAGCGCGCAGCGCGTGCCGCGCAAGCGCATCGACAAGTTCGCCGAACGCCGTGCCGAACTGGGTGAAGCCGCCCTGGCAACCCTGGCCACGCTGGGCTACGCACGMACGAGCCTGCGCGAGATCGCGCAGAACTCGGAGTTCTCGCATGGCGTGCTGCATTACTACTTCAACGACAAGACMGACCTGATCGTCTGCAGCGTGCGCCAGTACAAGGCCCGCTGCGTCACGCGCTATGATCGCGTGCTGGCCGAAGCAAGCAGCTACGGCGGCCTCATGGCAGGCTTCCTGGAGATCCTCGGCAGCACCTTGCGCGACGAAGCCCATATGCACCGGCTCTGGTACGACCTGCGCGCCCAGTCACTGTTCGAGCAAGCGTTCAGGGCGGACGTGGCGGAGATCGACAAGAGCCTGCAGGACATGACCTGGCGCATCGTCAGCCGCTTTTCGGCGCTCTCCGGCACGCCGGCCAGCCTGTCGCCGGCGGCGGCCTATGCCGTGCTCGACGGCCTGTTCCAGCAATGCCTGCTGGCCCATCTGTCCGGCAGCGCCGGCGCCGTCGCGGCGATGCAGGCCGAGGTGGGGCAAGTGATCACCGGCCTGTTCGGCCAGCCCTGTCCCGCCGATCGCGCCGATCCCGCCGCCGTGTCAGCTGCTGCGCTTCCCCCTCTTTAGTAGGCACGCGCCGGCTATGCCCGCTGCGCGATCGGGTCTATCATGGTTCCGGACGCACGCCGTTCGCGTGCGGATCCTTCCAGGGACACGCTCGCAGCGCCACGCAGCTCGGCCCGGGCATTGACCTGCCTCACCCACACGCCACGGCCGACCGCTTGCGCGAGCGGCACCCGCGGCAGATGCCAAGTCCGATCCGGGAGCCCGCATGTCTTCTGCCCTGCTGCCTGCCAGCGCCCTGCATCCTCCGCACGAACCCGCCCTGCTCGGACGGTATCGCCATGTGCGCGAAGCGACAGAGGCGATGGTGGCCGACCTGACCGACGMCGACGCCACMGTGCAGTCGATGGACGACGCCAGCCCGGCCAAATGGCATCTGGCGCATACCACCTGGTTCTTCGAGGAATTCGTGCTGGCGGCCCGCATCCCCGACTATGAGCCCGTCGACGAACGCTACCGGTATCTCTTCAACTCCTACTACGAAGCGGTCGGCGCGCGCCATCCCCGGCCGCGCCGCGGCCTGCTGACGCGGCCCTCGCTGGACGAGGTGCTGGCCTATCGCGAGGCGGTCGACGAGGCCATGCTCGGCCTGCTGATGCATGCGCAGACCGATGCCGAGGCGGCCCTGATCGAGCTTGGCCTGAACCACGAACAACAGCACCAGGAACTGCTGTTGACGGACATCCTGCACCTGTTCGCGCAGAACCCGCTCAAGCCGGCCTTTGCCCCCGAACTGCTGGCGCCGGTGATCGCCGATCCGCGGCCGGCGGCGGAGTGGATCCGCTTTGCCGGCGGCGTGGTCGCCATCGGCCATGACGCAGACGGCTTCGCCTTCGATTGCGAGGGACCGCGCCACAACGTGCTGCTGCAGCCCTACCAGCTGTGCTCACATCCGGTCTGCAACCGGCAATGGTTCGAGTTCATCGAAGACGGCGCCTACCGCACCGCCGGGCTGTGGCTGTCCGACGGCTGGCGCTGGGTGACCGAACAGGGGATCGAAGCGCCCCTGTACTGGGAAGAACGGGAAGGCACATGGTGGCAGATGAGCCTGCGCGGCATGCAGCCGGTGGACCCGGACAGCCCCGTCACGCATATCAGCTTCTACGAGGCCKACGCCTTCGCGCGCTGGGCCGAGCGGCGCCTGCCGACCGAAGCCGAATGGGAGCACGCCGCGCGCAACCTGCCGGCCACCGGCAACTTTGTCGAAGGCCGCGTGCTGCGCCCGCTGCCTGACCGCCAGAACACGGCCGGGGCATTGCGCCAGATGTTCGGCGACGTGTGGGAATGGACCGCCAGCGGCTTCCAGCCCTATCCGGGCTTCCGGCCGAGCGCCGGCGCGGTCGGGGAGTACAACGGCAAGTTCATGTGCAGCCAGATGGTGCTGCGCGGCGGCTCATGCGTGACGCCGGAATCGCATATCCGCGCGAGCTACCGCAATTTCTTCTACCCGCACCAGCGCTGGCAATTCACCGGCGTCCGGCTGGCCGACGACGCATAGGCCGGGCAACCGGAGGCCGGCGCTCGGTTCCAGCCCCTTAGTCCCAGCCCCTCAGTTCCAGCCCTTCTGCGGCGCCTGGGCGCCCATCGGCGTCTGCGGATACAGCTTCTGCCAGCGCGCCTTCAGCCCGCTGGCGATCTCCGCCTGGTGATAGCGCTCGGCGAAATCGATCACCGTCATGCCCTGCTGGTTGCGCAGGCGCATGTCCGCCCCCTCGTCCAGCAGCAGCTTCACCGTCTCGATATGGCCGCCGCGTGCCGCCATCATCAGCGGCGTGCTGCCGTTGGGGCTTTCGGCATCGATATAGGCCGCGTGGTCGACCAGGTATTTGACGATCTCGTTGTTGCCGTTGGTTGCCGCGTAGTGCAGCGGCGTCCAGCCGGTCTTGTTGATCTCGACCTCCATCTGGTCGACCATCAGCTTGACCATGTCGAACTCGTTCTGCAGGCTGGCCATCATCAGCGGGGTCTCGCCGGCGGCGTTGGCCTTGTCGAAATCGATGTTCTTGGCGCGGATCAGCACCGCCGCCACCTTCAGCGACTTCTCGCGCAGGGCCACCACCAGCATCGGATTGCCCTTGGCATCGACCAGGTTGGGATCGACCCCGCGCGCCAGCAGTTTCTGTGCGGTATTGGCGTCGTCGAACTCGACCGCCTTGCGCAGGTCGTCCACCGGTGCCGCCCATGCMGCATTGCCCGCCAGCAGGACGGCGGCAGCGGCCAGGCACCGGATGTATTTCATGTTAAGCATGAGCATTCCTGTCTATATGCTTGAAAAGACGGAAGAAGTTTTCCGTGGTTTGTTCCGCCAGTGCTTCCACCGGCATGCCGCGCAGATTGGCGATGAACTCGCCCACATGGCGCACCCAGGCGGGCTGGTTGGTCTTGCCGCGGTACGGCACCGGCGCCAGGTAGGGCGAATCGGTCTCGATCAGCATGCGGTCCAGCGGCACCTTGCGCGCGGTTTCCTGCAACTCCACCGCGTTCTTGAAGGTCACGATGCCGGAGAACGAGACATGGAAGCCCTCGTCCAGCGCTTGCCGCGCGATCTCCCAGGTTTCGGTAAAGCAGTGCATCACGCCGCCGACGGCGCCCGCGTCTTCCTCGCGCATCAGGCGCAGCGTGTCGTCCGCGGAAGAGCGTGTATGGATGATGAGTGGCTTGCCGGTCTGGCGCGCGGCACGGATATGCGTGCGGAAACGCTCGCGCTGCCACTCCATGTCGGCGATGCTGCGGCCGTTGAGACGGTAGTAGTCAAGCCCGGTTTCACCGGTGCCGACCACGCGCGGATGCGCGGAAAGCGCCAGCAGGCGCTCGAGAGTGGGATCTTCGCCCTCTTCGTAGTCGGGATGCACGCCGACCGAGGCATAGAGATGCGGGTGCTGCTCGGCCAGCGCCAGCACCTTCGGGAAATCTTCCAGCGTGACCGAGATGCACAGCGCATGCGTGACCTGGTTGGCCCGCATATTGTCCAGCAGTTCGGGCAGGCGCGCGACCAGGTCGGGGAAATCTAGATGGCAGTGGGAATCGACAAACATGGGGACGGTATCCGGAAATCGGCGCCGCCATTCGGCCTGGGGCGGCGCCACCTGACATTGTATCCGGTCGCATCCCGGCAGCCCGCTGCCGGGCGTCCCGCCTCAGACGGCCAGCGCGATGGCGGCGCTGGCTTGCGCGGGCGTGACCGGCGCGCTCCCCAGCAGCAGGTCGCCGCAGGCGGACTCGCCCGCCGCCMCGGCCGCGCCCGGGGCGGCCAGCGGATCCGCCGGCTGCAGGCGGTGCCGCAGCAGCGCGTGGGCCAGCAGCAGCCGGCGCGCATCGGTGCCTGGCTGGCCGCCTTCCMAGGCCATCAGGATGGCAGMACTGGCGTAATAGAGCGCGCTGGCGGCGCGCCGGGTATCGGCCTCGTGCGCGTCTGCGGCAGCCACCGCCTCGGCCAGCGCGGCGGCGCGCTGCMAGGCCTGCCACAAGGCCTGCCGCAGCGGCGCGGGCATCTCGGCTTGTTCCAGGCGCGCCACCAGCAATGTCTGCAGCGCGCGGTGCGCGCGCTCCTTGCCCACGGCGCGACGGATGGCGTCCAGCGCGTTGATATTGCTGGTGCCCTCCCACAGCACGCCGATATGGGCATCGCGCACCAGCCGCGCGTTGACGAAATCCTCGATATAGCCGTTGCCGCCGCGCACCTCCATCGCGCCGGTGGCCACCGCGATATTGTCGCGGCAGGCGCGCAGCTTGATCAGCGGCGTCAGCAACCGCACCGCCTGGTGCGCGGTGGCGTCGCCCTCGCCGGCACGCCGCATGGCGTCGGCGGTGGCCATGGACATCGACAAGGCGGCTTCGGCAGGCACCATCAGCTTGAGTAGTTGGCGGCGCAGCAGCGGATGCCCGATCACCTCGCGCCCGAACGCGCTGCGGTGCCGCGCCGCCTGCAACGCCTCGTTCAGGCAGCGGCGCATCATGGCGGCGGCGCGCACCGCGTGCGACAGGCGCGACAGGTTGACCTGCTCCATCATCTGCTTGAGGCCCTGGTCGAGCGCGCCGACCGGATAGGCCAGCGCGCCTTCGAGCCTGACCTCGCCGCTGGCCATCGAGCGGGTGCCCAGCTTGTCCTTGAGGCGCACGATGCGATAGGCGTTGCGGCTGCCGTCCTCCAGCCGGCGCGGCAGGGCGAACAGCCCCAGTCCGCGCGTGCCGGCCGGCGCGCCTTCGGGCCGCGCCAGCAGCAGGACCACGTCCGCGTCGGCATGCGAGCAGAACCACTTCTMGCCGTACAGCCGCCAGTGGCCGCCCTCCTCGCGGGCCACCGTCTCGATGGCGCCCACGTCCGAGCCGCCGGCCTTCTCGGTCATGAACTGCGTGCCCTTCCACAGTGCCGCCGGATCGGCCGCCAGCATGCGCGGCAGCAACTGCTGCTGCAGCGCCGGGCTGCCGAACTTGCGGATCAGGTGGACCGAAGTGTCGGTCACGCTGATGGGGCACATCTGGCCGAACTCGGACTGGACGAAGAGGTACTGGAAGGCATACTTCGCCACCGGCGACAGCGGCGCGTCCCAGCCCAGCACGCCGGCGCGGTGGCTCATGGCGTGGAACTGGAAATCGCCGAAGGCGATGTGCTCCATCTCCTGATAGGCCGGGTGGTATTCGATCCAGTCGTGATCCTCGCCCCAGCGCGTGCGCGCGTGCAGTACCGGACCGTGCTTGTCGGCCACGCTGGCCAACGTGTTCAGGCGCCCGCCGGCCAACTGGCCCATGCGCTGGAAATGCGGCAGCAGGTGCCGGTGCTCGGCGCCCGGCAGGTATAGCGCGAGCAGGTCCTGCAGGCCGCGATCGAGCGCCAGGAAATCYAGGCCGGCGCAGTCGGGCGCCAGGTGGCGGGAACTGGTTCCGGCATCGGCCGGGCGCGGACTGGTGAATTCGGCGTAGCGGGCTTGGAACGGCATCGGGGTCTCCGGCAAGAAAAAGGATTCAGGGATCGGCGGGTCCGGCGCGGCGCGCTTCAGATCACGCCGGCGCCGCGCAGGCGCGCAAGCTCGTGCGCGCCCATGCCGAGGCATTCGGCCAGCACCGCGTCGGTGTGCTCGCCGAGCATGGGCGGCCCCACGCGGTGGTCCAGCGGCGTGGCGGAGAAGCGCATCGGACTGGCCACGCTGGGACAGGTGCCGCCGAAAGCCAGCGGCAGGTCCACCCGCACGCCGCGCTCGCGGACCTGCGGGTCATCGTAGGCCTGCGCGAAATCGTTGATCGGCCCGCACGGCACGCCGGCCGCCTCCAGGCGCGCGAGCCAGGCCGCGGTGGTGTMGGTGCGCATGACACCGGCCAGCAGGGGCAGCAGCACCTCGCGGTTGACCAGCCGGCCGCTGACGCGGGCGAAGCGGTCGTCGGCGGCCAGCTCGGGCCTGCCCAGCACCGCGCAGTAGGCGGCGAACTGGCTGTCGTTGCCGACTGCCACGATCAGCTTGCCATCGCTGCTGGAAAAGACCTGGTAAGGCGCCGCGTTGGGATGCGCATTGCCGTAGCGGCGCGGCACCTTGCCGGTCGTCAGGTAGCCCACGGCCTGGTTGCTGCCGAGCGCGAGCGCGCAGTCGAGCAAGGCCATGTCGATATGCTGGCCCAGGCCACCGCGCTCGCGCCACGCCAGCGCTGCCGTGATCGCCAGGCTGGCGTACAGCCCGGTGGCCAAGTCGGCCACCGCCACGCCGAACTTCTGCGGGCCGCCGCCTTCGCAGTGCCCGCAGGCCTCGTCGGGCGCGCCGGTCAGGCTCATCAGCCCGCTCATGCCCTGGAACACGAAGTCGTAGCCCGGACGGTGCCGGTACGGCCCGGTCTGCCCATAGCCGGTGACCGAGCAATAGACCAGCGCGGGGTGGTCCGCGCGCAGGTCTTCGTAGCCCAGCCCGTAGCGGGCCAGCGTGCCCACCTTGTAGTTCTCCACCAGCACGTCGCAGGTGGCCACCAGGCGCCGCACCACGGCCTGGCCCTCCGGGCTGGAAAAATCCACCGTGACCGACTTCTTGCCGCGGTTGGCCGACGCGTAGTACGTGGAATCGCGCCGCTCCTGCCCCGCCCCGGCCGGGATCCACGGCGGCCCCCAGCCGCGCGTTTCGTCGCCCTCGCCGGGCCGCTCCACCTTGATGACCTCGGCGCCGAGGTCGGCCAGGTTCTGGGTGCACCAGGGCCCGGCCAGCACCCTGGTCAGGTCGAGCACGCGGATATGGGATAGCGGCTTGTGCATGCTGGCTTGTCTCCTGTGATTCGCCTCGGATTGCGTTTCTTATTCGGCGCGGATGTGCGCGGTGGCGATGACCTTGCCGTAGCGCGCCGTCTCGTCGCGGATGTACGTGCCGAAGGCCTCGCGGTAGTAGCCCAGCGGTTCGGCGCCGCTGCGCAGCAGGGTCTGCCGCACGGCAGGGTCGGCCATGATGGCTTCGATCTCGCCGGCCAGCGTCTGGACCACGGCGGGCGGCGTGGCGGCCGGCGCCACCAGCCCCACCCAGGCCGACATCTCGATGCCGCCATAGCCCAGCTCGGCGGTGGTCGGCACRTCGGGCAGCACGGCGGAGCGGCTGGCATTCATCACGGCAAGCGCACGCAGCTTGCCGGCGGCGATCTGCGGCAAGCCGGTAAAGGCCGGTTCGAAGGTCATCGACACTTCGCCGGCCATGACCGCGGCCTTGGCGGGCGCGCTGCCCTTGTACGGCACGTGGAGCAGGTCGATGCCGGTGCGCGCCTTGAGCATCTCGCCGGCCAGGTGCGCGCTCGAGCCGTTGCCGTACGAGGCGTAGCTCAGGCTGCCCGGCCTGGCCCGCGACAGCTGCACGACCTCGCCGACGGTCCTGGCCGCCACGCCGGGATTCACCACGATCACGCTCGGTGCGCTGGCGACCAGGGCGATCGGGGCGAAGCTCTTGAGCGGATCGTAGGGCAGCCTGGGATAGAGCCAGGGGTTGATGGTCAGCGTGGTATTGGTGGCCGCCAGCAGCGTGTAGCCGTCCGGGCTGGCGCCGGCCACCACTTCGGCGCCGACGATGGTGGCCGCGCCGGGACGGTTCTCCACCACCACCGGGCGGCCCAGGCGCACGCCGAGCCGCTGCGCGATCACGCGCGCCACCACGTCGGTCATGCCGCCTGGCGCGTAGGGCACGACGATGCGGATGGGCTGGCTCGGATATGGCTGAGCCTGGGCCCTGGCGGCGGCGCTGGCGACCAGCAGGGGGACGGAAAGCAGAACGGCAAAGATCTTCAGCTTCATGGCGGTCTCCTCGGTTCTTTTTTTGTGCCATGCGCCGCGAGTGCCGCGGGGGACGGCTGCGGCGGCCAGGCTGAAAATCATTCTCGGCGTCGCGAGTTATCTAGTCCAATATCGTTTTTTGCGCTATTTATATTGATATTGAATCAATCTACCGGGCACCCATGGACCTCAGGCAGCTGCGTTACTTCGTTGCGGTCGCGGAAGAACTGCACTTCGGACGGGCGGCGGAACGCCTTTCGATCTCGCAGCCGCCGCTGAGCTTCAATATCCGGCAGTTGGAAACATCACTGGGTTTCGAGTTGCTGCGACGCAGCACACGGGAGGTGGCGCTGACCCCGGCGGGCAAGGTCATGTACCAGGAGGCGCTCAAGATCCTGGCCCTGGCGCGCGATGCGCAGGGCCTGGCGGGCCGGGCCGCCAAGGGCGAGACCGGCACGGTGCACGTGGGCCTCGTGGGTTCCGCCCTGCTGACCCGGCTGGCCGCCGCAATGCGCGCGTTTGCCACGGCGCGGCCCGGGGTCGAGGTGGTAGTGCACGAGCTGAACAGCTTCGAGCAGATCGACGTGCTGCAGCGAGGGCAGATCGATATCGCCATCGCCCATCCGCGCGTCATTCCGGCCGGACTGTCGGCACGGGTGCTGCACACCGAACGCTTTATCTGCCTGCTGCCCTCGCGCCATGTACTGGCCGGGCATGCAGCGGTCGACCTGAGGCAATTGCGACAGGAAGACTTCATCCTGTTCCCGCGCCATTTCGCCCCGGAGTATTACGACAAGATCGTTGCGCTGTGCATGCGCGCGGGATTCACGCCATGCATCCGGCACGAKGTGCGCCATATGCTGACGATCGCCACGCTGGTGGCGCAGAACTTCGGTGTTTCGCTGGTGCCGGAATCCGTGCAGCTGATGCAGCTGCCCAACCTGGCCTGCCGGCCGCTGGCGAAGGAGGGGCGGCGCTCCGAGCTGCACGGCATCTGGCGCGACGACGAACAGGCCCCCGCCGTGCTGGGCTTGCTCGCGGCGCTCGAGTCCGGCGCGCCGGGCGGCGCGGCATCCGGTGCCGCCGGAGCGGAAGCAGCGGAAGGAGCCGAAAGCGCGAAAAGCGCGGCCGATGCGCGCGCGAGGCGAGGCGGCAAGCGCTCCGCCTCGCGCCTTGCCTAGGCTGCCGGCTTGGTCAGGTGCCGGCCCAGGATGACCAGGTCGCGCTCCACGCCGTCGAGCACGGCCACGCGCGGCAGGTTGCCCCAGCGTTCGAAACCCAGCGAGGCGAACAGGCCCAGGCTGGGCTCGTTGTGGCCGAAGATGAAGCCGAGCAAGGTGTGCACGCCGATCTGCGGGGCATGGCCGATGGCCTTCTCCAGCAGGTGCCGGCCCAGGCCCTGTCCGCGCCGGTCGGCATCCAGGTAGATGGAAACCTCGGCGGTGGCGCCGTAGGCCGGGCGGCCGTAGAAATCGGAGAAGCTGAGCCAGCCGGCCATGCGCCCTGCGCTGTCCTGCGCAACCCACAGCGGGCGGCGCTCGGGCGGATGGGCATCGAACCAGTCCTGGCGCGATGCCACCGTGACCGGCTCGGTGTCGGCCGTGACCATGCGCGAGGCGACCGTGCTGTTGTAGATGGCCACGATGCCGGGCAGGTCCTGCGGCTCCGCGTTTCGAATCGTGAAAGCGATATTACTCATGCTCGTTGCTCTTGCTTCTTCTTTAACGTCTTGAAATCAATGCCATGGACGCGAAAGCCAATGTTTCACCTGACATGCCGGCGCKGTCGCCTACAGCGTCTGCGTGGGCMGGCCKGACTCCATGGCCTTGCCCAGGATCTCTTCCACCGCGCGGCGCAGGTTGCGGCCGTTGTMGTCGTCCGGCAGGTGGATGCCGATACCGGGCGTCTTGTTGGGCGTGCCCACCGGCGTGATCCAGGCCACCTGGCCCGCGATCTGGTATTTCTGCGGCCGGTCCAGCAGTGACAGTACGAGGAATACCTGCTCGCCGAGCCGGAACGGCCGGTTGCTCGGCACGAAGACGCCGCCGCGCTGCAGGAACGGCATATAGGCGGCGTAGAGCCCCGCCTGGTCCTTGATGGAGAGCGAAAGCACGTTCGGCCGCGACGCCGCGCCCGGCGCGGCGCCCGGCACCGTCGGCGCGCCTATCGCGCCTATCGCGCCGGCCGGCGCCGCGCCCAAGCCTGCGGCGCCGGGAGCGCCTTGGCCCCGGTCCCCTGCTGCTGCTGTGTTCATGACTGACCCCTTGTTGCGAACCGCGGCCTTTTGGCCTTATTGGAATGACTGACCTGGACAACTACAGCAAGACAACGACAGCGAGACAACTGCAGCGCGACAATTGCAGCGACACGACTACGCCGATACGACTGCCGAAACAGCTACCGAAACAAGCTACCGAAACAACTGCCGGTACTCGAGAAACACCGCCTCCATCACCAGCCGCGCGGCKAGCGGATGATTCTCGCTGCGGCGGTGGTTCGCCAGCCGTGCCAGGAAGGCCTGCAGGCGATGCGCATCGGTGGCTTGCGCGCAGCGCGCGACCGCAGCCTGCTCGCGCGGGAAATAGCGCGGCGCCTGTGCCGCCGCCAGGCATGCTGACAGCAGATCGTACGTCCAGCGCTGCAAGATGCCAAGCACCGCGGGCACTGGCATCTTCTGCAGGTGCTCGGCCGCGCCCAGCACATCGAACCCGGCGCCCCCGCCGAGCTGCGCCACCAGCCAGCGCTGCAGCGGCTGTTCCTCGGCCTCGGCGGCGTGCAGCGCGGTCAGCGGCGAGCCGCCGGCCAGCGCGAGTTGGGCCTCGGCGTCGCCCACGCCCTGCCCGCGCAGCCAGGACAAGGCCTCGGCCGGCGTCGGCCGTTGCACCGAGAACTGGCGGCAKCGCGACAGGATGGTGGGCAACACGCGGTCCAGCCGKTCGGTGACCAGCAGGAACACGGTCGACGKCGGCGGTTCTTCCAGCGTTTTCAGCAAGGCGTTGGCGCCTTCGTTCTGCAGGGCATCGAGCGGATACACCACCACCAGCCGCAGGCCGGCGCGGTGGGTGCCAATGCCCACGGTATCGATCAGGGCGCGCACCTGCTCCATGCGGATGAYCTTGCTTGGCGCCTTCTTCTTGCCGCTGTCGTCCGTTTCCGCTTCGCCCGCGGCTTCCATGGCCTCGGGGCGCACCACGGTGAAATCCGGGTGGTTGCCCTGGCTGAACCAGTGGCAGGCCGCGCAGCTGCCGCACGGCTGGCCGTCGGCGCGCGGCGTGTCGCACAGCAGCCCCTGGGCGAAATGCAGCGCCAGGTCGCGCTTGCCGATGCCTTGCTGGCCGTGGATGAGCAGCGCATGCGGGAGCCGCTCGCGCAAGCCGGTCAGCCGTTGCCAGTCTTCTGTCTGCCAKGGATAAAGCATGCGAATCAGGGAGTTAGGTGAAGGACTTCATCAGCTTCTTGCGATATCAGCAAGGCATGATAGTGCCACTGAATCAAAGCGTTGCGAGAATGTTTTCAAGTTCCGCCTGAATCTCGGCAATGGTCCGCGTGGCGTCKATCACGCGGAAACGCTGCGGCGCTTCCGCCGCTCGCCGCAGGTATTCCTGGCGTGTGCGCTCGAAGAAGGCGCGCGACTCGGCCTCGAACTTGTMGGGTTCGCGGGCGCCGGCCAGGCGTGCGCTGGCAGTTTCCAGCGGCACGTCGAACAGCAGGGTCAGGTCGGGCTGCAGGCCGTCCTGCACCCAGGTCTCGAGGACCTCGAGGCGGGCACGCGGCAGGCCCCTGCCCCCGCCCTGATAGGCGAAGGTGGCGTCGGTGAAGCGGTCGGAGACGACCCAGTCGCCACGCGCCAGCGCAGGTTCGATGATTTCCGCGATGTGCTCGCGGCGCGAGGCAAACATCAGCAGGGCCTCGGTTTCCAGGTGCATCTTGCGGTGCAGGAKGATCTGCCGCAGGTCCTCGCCCAGTGGCGTGCCGCCGGGCTCGCGCGTGGTGACCACGGCTGCGCCGCCGGCCAGGCGCGCGCGCAGGCGCTCGGCCACCCACTCAATGTGGGTGCTCTTGCCGGCACCGTCGATGCCTTCGAATGTGATGAATTTTCCGCGCATGGGGAGAGACTTATTTGCCGCGCTGGTACTTGTCKACCGCGCGGTTGTGTTCGGGAAGCGAGTTGGAGAAATGGCTGCTGCCGTCGCCGCGCGCCACGAAATACAGCGCATCGGACGGCGCCGGCGCGGTGGCGGCGGCCAGCGAAGCCAGCCCGGGCAAGGCGATCGGGGTGGGCGGCAGGCCGGTACGCGTGTAGGTATTGTACGGGGTGTCGGTCTGCAGATCGCGCTTGCGGATATTGCCGTCGAAGGCTTCGCCCATGCCGTAGATCACGGTGGGATCGGTCTGCAGCATCATGCCCTTCCTGAGGCGGTTGACGAACACGGCGGCGATCATGGCGCGCTCGCCGGGCTGGCCGGTTTCCTTCTCCACGATGGAGGCCATGACCAGGGCCTCGTATGGCGTCTTGTACGGCAKGTCCGGCGCACGGGCGTTCCAGGCATCGGTCAGGCGCCGCTGCATGGCGCGGTAGGCGTGGCGATACAGTTCCAGGTCGCTGCTGCCGCGGGCGAACAGATAGGTATCCGGGAAGAACATGCCTTCCGGCGCCGGCTCAGGCGCGCCAATGGCCTTCATCAGCTCGGCGTCGGACAGGCCGCGACTGTCGTGCCTGAGCGCCGCGTGGGCATCCACGGCGGCACGCATCTTGCGGAATTCCCACCCTTCGATCACGGTCAGCACATAGTGCGTGACCTCGCCGCGGGCGATCTTGCCGATCATCGACAGCGGCGTGGCGCCGGTCTCGAACTCGTAGCCACCGGCCTTGAGATCCCCGCCGTGTCCGCTCAGCCGCACCAGCAGGGCAAACAGGCGCGGATCCACCGGCACGCCGCCGCGCTGGATCTGGCGGCCCACGCTGGCCACGCTGGAATTGGGCTTGATCACCACCTCGACCGGCGAGGCCGGCAGGTCGAGCGGGCGGTTGGCCCACCAGGCCAAGGCGCCCGCGGCGGCAATCGCAAACACCACGGCGACCATCAGCAGTCGCAGGAAAATACGTTTCATGTAGGGATGGAAATAGCGGCGCCCCGTGCGCCCGCGCGCGCCGCGGCAACAACGGCGGCCCGCGGCAAGGACGGCGGGCGCGCCGGCCGAAATGGCGACAGGCCCATATAATACCGGGAGCCTTGCGCCACCACGAGCGTGCGCAGCATGTCGCACCCGTCATCCGGCGCGCCCGCGCGCCACTTGCCCAGCCTAACCGGCCCATACCTGCCATGAATTCCCCTGCCCCAGACCTTGCTACCCAGTTCGAAGCCGTGCGCCAGGGCGGTGTTGTCTGCCGACCCGCACAACTGGGCCTGATCCGGGTTGCCGGCGACGACGCCGGCAGTTTCCTGCATACCCAGCTGACCAACGCCATCGACGACCTSGCCACCGGCACCGCGCGCCTGGCCGGCTATTGCTCGCCGAAGGGCCGGCTGCTCGCCAGCTTCCTGGTCTGGCGCGACGAGCAAGGCATCGTCCTGCAGTTGTCGGCTGACATCCAGGCCGCCATCCAGAAGCGCCTGGGCATGTTCGTGCTGCGTGCCAAGGCGCGCCTGACCGACCTGACCCCGGCGCTGGCAGTGATCGGCGTGGCCGGCCCCGGCGCGGCCGCCGCGCTGCAGGGCGCCGGACTGCCCGCCCCGGCCGCGCCCTGGC
>NZ_JBFTLQ010000106.1:0-22435 GCF_056396525.1 Cupriavidus sp. 05T41 | reverse complement strand
GCCAGGCGCCATGCGGCGCGGCGCGCCGGATGGCCGCCTGGCGGCGGTGGGCCGGCGGGGCGGGGGCCCGCGGCGATGCGGTGGGTGGGTGCTCGCGCATGATGGTTCTCTCCCGTTCCGGCCCGTCGTCAGCGGCGGTGCCGGTCGTTCTGGTGGCTCTTGCCGTTCTCGTTGCCGCGTCGTGCCTGCTGTGTATCCAGCGCTGTGTTTTTCTTTTTTTCTTTCTTTTCTTTTGTTCTTCCTGCCCCCGGGGCGCGCGTTTCAGACCGCGCCCGTCATCACCATCAGCACGCCGCCCGCCATGGCCACGGCGTAGGGCAGGCGCGCTGCGGTCGTCAGGTTGTCCTTGCCCGCCACGTCGGCGCGCAGGCCGAAGGGCAGCCACAACAGCCGGGCGCACAGCCCGGCGAAGGTCTGGCGCGCCTGCTTGCGCGCCAGCACGATGATGAGGGCCAGCAGTCCGCCCATGGCGAAGCTGGCCACGGCGATCTGCAGCGCCKCCGCCGCGCCGACGAAGGCGCCKATGCTCGCCATCAGCTTGGCGTCGCCGGCGCCGACGGCGCCKAGCATGTACAGCACGAGGAACGGGCCGAGGCCGGCGAGCGCGCCGGTCAGCCAGGCCTGCGTCCCGTGGAGGAATCCATGCAGCGCGACCTGCAGCACCAATGCMACCATCAGGCCCGCCCCAACCAGCCAGTTCGGGATGCGGTGGCTGCGCAGGTCGCTGGCGGCGGCGATGCCGACCAGGGTGAGCAGGCATCCGCTGGTGAGTGGGTCAAAGGTGCTCATGGCATTCTCGTGGCGGCAAGGGGTGGCGGCGCGATGCGGGTATCCGGCTTGAGCGTCCTGACGCGCGGCCCGGCCGGCTCGGCTGTGCCGGCCGGGGCGCGCTTGCCACGGTCTCAGGCGGCGGCCGCCGTCAGCGCGACCTGGATCCGCGTCCAGATCCTCCCGACCGCGGTCGCGAGCGTCGGGCCCGATACGATCATGACCAGCGCCACGAATGCCAGCAGCAGTGCATATTCGACCCCCGCTGCGCCGTCTTCGTCTTGCGCAAAACGCTTGATGCCTTCGAACATGGAGTTCATGTCCTTCTCCTTTACGTCATGGTTCAAGGGGAAAAAGCGCCCGCTGAGAATCGGGCACAAGATTCGGCCGGTGGTGCCAGCCGTGGCCAAGCCAGAGGGTTCGCCGATGTCGCGAGCGTGCCGGCGCAACAGCGATGCATGGATCGCTGCCTCCCCGTAGCGCTGCGCGACAAGGCGGGCCTCCCGGCTCCACCAGTCTCCAGGGGACCTCATGACCGTGACCAGCCGGCGGGTCCTCACCCGGCGCATCGCCGCTTGCTGCGGCTTGTTGCGCTGGTAGGTGCCGCGGACCGGTTCTGTCCTCCCTCAGGAACCGGTCCGCGCCTGAAAATGCTGCAAGACTGCTATTGATCGCCGCCGCGGTGTGTCGCAATTCGCCGCTGCGGTGTGGGCCATGGATATAAAGTTGCGCTGGCCCTGCGCCAAACCTCCCCGCGAAGCGGCTGCCCTGTCACGGCAACCGCTTCCCCCCCGTTTCAACTCGTTTGTCGTGATGCCGGGGCTGGTGGATTGCACCGCCTTGGTCCTGGCATCCTCGGCGTACCGTCTATCCCTGCTTTCGGTCGCTCTGGTCTTTGTAACGGGGAATAGAGCGACGAACATGCCAGCGCAGCTAAGTGCCTGATTTGATTGGTGATGTTTTTGGGCCACTTGTTACAGACCGATTTTCTTGTAACAGGATGTTTCCTTGTTGTTACTGCTCCGGAGCCGTTGCKGGCCCGGAAAAGTMAATTGTGCTGCCCAGGGAGTGACGCAATGGGCGTGTGGCGGCACTGAAAAGTGCGCAATGCGCATTGCGGGGCCTGGCTTTCGGTGAAGCGCCACCGGGCAGGCGAGGGTAATCGCGCAGCGGTATCCGGGTGGTGGAGCAGTCGCCGCACGGCCGCGCGATTGGTTGCACGCGCGATACGGCTTTGCGGGGTTCAGGTATGGCCGCGAAGGCACGCGATGCCTTCCGCATGCCCGCGGGCGCGCCGGAGAGGGGCGGCAAGGATGACCTGGGCGGCAAAAGATGTAGCCGGGAGGGGCGCGAATGTGGGCCGCCCCACATTGGCCATTAAGTTTTCTCGCTCTGTTGGATGAGGCGGGAACTTCTTGCATCGCATCCTGGTTACGCTCGTTTTGGTTGCAATCCTGATACATTGCTCGCCGTAGTGACGGCTTAGGAATATCGTCGCGCGGCCAGTGAGGCGCGCAGTCCGCCCGGACGGACACAACTTGCGGTTTTCAAGGGAGAAGCCAGCATGCAGGACAATCAGAACAACAACGATTTCCCGGCGCCGCCCGCGGCCGCGCCTGCCGCGACCGCGGGCTTCAGCCAGCCGCGGCCGCTGCGCTTCGAGTTCATCGGTTCGGGCTCGGAGTACTTCCGCATCTGGATCGTCAATGCGCTGCTGACCATCGTCACGCTCGGCATCTACTCGGCGTGGGCGAAGGTAAGGACCATGCAGTATTTCTATCGCAACACGCGGCTCGACGGCGCCAGCTTCGACTATCACGGTCGTGCCACCGCCATCCTCAAGGGGCGCGCCATTGTGTTCGGCCTGGCCATGGTGTTCCAGTTCACCAGCCATATTTCGCTGCTGCTCTCGCTGGCGCTGGGTCTCGCGCTGGCCGTGGTGTTTCCGCTGCTGCTGGTGAGGTCGCTGCGCTTTCGCATGGCCAACTCGAGCTATCGCGGCCTGCGCTTTGCCTTTACCGGCGGCGACGCCGAGGCATACAAGGTATTCCTGCTGTGGCCGGTGCTGACGGTGTTGACGCTGTACGCGCTGGCGCCGCTGKCGCACCAGCGCTTCAAGCAGTATCAGCACAACCACACGCGTTTCGGCACGGCGCCTTTCGCCATCGATGCCACGGCGGGCAGCTTCTATGGTGTCTACCTGCGAGCTTTTGGCGTGATGGTGGCGGTGGTGGTGCTCGCGAGCCTCGCCGGCACCGCGCTCGGCGGTGGCCTGGGCGCAAGCAGGGGTGCCGTGGTGATGGCTTTTGCCATGGCCGCCGGCGGTTTCTACCTCGCGCTGCTGGCGGTCGGGCCATACTTCATGGCACGCCTGCAGAACCTGGTGTGGAACCACACCACGCTGGCGCCGCACGCGTTCCGCAGCGAGGTGAAGGCGAGCCGGCTGTTCTTTATCTTCGTCACCAACATGATCGCCAATGTGCTGACGCTGGGCCTGTTCATGCCATTCGCCAAGGTGCKCTCGATGCGCTACCGCATCGAAGCCATGACCATGCTGGCGGCGGCGCCGCTGGATGCCTTCGTGGCCGGCGAGACCGAGCAGGTCGGCGCGCTGGGCGATGCGGCGGTGGACTGGTACGACATCGACATCGCGCTCTGAACCACCTTGCTCTTCTTTGTCACCTAAGGACGCCAGGGCCCCGATGCCGGATTCCTCCCAAGCCCAGGCGGCTGCTCCGGTAGCCGCCACCTATTTCGATGGCCGCTCGTCGCGCGCCCATGCGGTCCGCTTGTCGATCGAAGGGCGCGAGGCGGTACTGCGCGAAGCCGGCGGCACGGTGCTGCGCAGCGCGCCGTTGTCGACGCTGCGTGTTTCCGAGCGGGTCAAGCGCGCACCGCGCCTGGTGACATTTGCCGACGGCGCGTTCTGCGAGATCACCGACCACGCCGGCCTGGCCGCGCTGCTTGCCGTCAGCGGCCATCGCGAGGGCTGGGTGGTGCGCGCGCAGAATAGCTGGCGGCTGGCCTTGTTGTCCGTGCTCGGGCTGGCGGTGGCGCWGGTGCTGGGCTATTTCCTGGTGTTGCCGTGGGGCGCCCGCATGGTCGCGCGCAGCGTGCCCGCGGCGCTGGAAGCGCGGCTCGGCGAGGCCACGCTGGCCGGCATCGACAACGGCCTGCTCATGCCGTCCGCCTTGCCCGCGGCGCAGCAGGACCGCATCCGCGCGGACTTCGCGGCGCTGCGGCGTCCGCCCGATCCCGGGCACCAGTACCGCATCCTGTTTCGCCGCGGCGGCCGGCTCGGTGCCAATGCGCTGGCCTTGCCGGGCGGCACCATCGTGGTGACCGACGAGCTGGTGAAACTGGCTGGCACAGGCMCCGGGCTGATGGGGGTGCTGGCCCACGAAGCCGGGCATGTGGCGCAGCGCCACGGCCTGCAGCAGATCTTGCAGGCCTCCGCGGTGGGGGCGCTGGCGGCTTACTTCTTCGGCGACTATTCCAGCGTGCTGGCGGGCGTGCCGGCGGCCATGCTGACGCTGCGCTATTCGCGCGACCACGAGCGCGCGGCCGATGCCTACGCCGTCGAAGTCATGCAGCGCAACGGGCTGCCGGTGGCGGATTTCGCCGATGTCCTGCAGGCGCTGGAAAGCGCGCACAAGCGGGAGGTGGATGCGCAGGTGGCCGGGACGGGGGCCGGCGCGCAGGGCGGTGCTTCGGCGGGCAGCGGCGAACGCGAGACCAAGCGCGAGCGGCGCAGCCGCCGTGCCGCCGAAGACAGCGGCGAGGACGACGACAATGGCTTCTTCGCCACCCACCCGCTCACGCGCGAACGCATCGAGGCGCTGCGCGCGGCGCAGCGGGCCCAGCATTAGTGGCTAATATTGGTGCCCAGCACTAGGGCCGCGCCGGAGCAGCCCCCGGGCTAGACGGCAGCGGGCCGGGCAGCTTCCGGCGGCGACGGGGCCGCCACCTGTTCCTGCAGCCAGGCATGGAATTGCTGGATGGTCTTCTCGCGCGGATTGGCCTCGCGCCATGTGACCCAGTAGTGAAGGCTGGAGGGGATGCGCGTGGTGCCCAGCTGCACCAGCTCGCCGCTGGCGATATAGTCGCGCGCCAGTTGCAGGCGCGCGGTCGCTGCGCCCAGTCCGGCCACCGCCGACTGCAGCATCATCCCCGCGTCCTGGAAGATCGGCCCGCGCTCGGGCTCGCTGGCGGGCAGGCCGGCGGCCTCCAGCCAGTCGCGCCACGGCCGCAAGGCAAAGCGCAGCATCGGCAGGCGCGGCAGGTCGGCCAGCGTGAAGCCGGGGTAGCGCGCCAGCAGCGCCGGGCTGGCCACCGCGACCACGTGGTCTTCGGTCAGGTTGTGGCAGGCAAAGCCGGGCAGGTCCACGCGCTGGTGCMAGATGCCCACGTCCACCGAGTAAGGATCCGGCGGGCTGATCTCGGCGTGCAGTMGCAGGTGCAGGTCCAGCCCCGGCATGATGGCGTGCAGGCTGGGCAGGCGGCGGATCAGCCAGGCATTGGCCAGGTCCGCCATGACGCTGACTTCGAGTTGCACCACCTGCGGCGCGCAGCCGTTGCTGGCTTCGCGCAGGCCGTCTTCCAGCTCGGCCAGGCCGTCGCGGATGCGCGCGGCCAGGCGCGTGCCCACATTGGTGGGCACCATCAGGTGCGCGGTGCGCTGGAACAGCTTGGTAGCCAGGTTGTCCTCCAGCGCTCGGATATGGTGGCTGATGGCACTGTGGGTCAGGGACAGTTCTTCCGCCGCGCGCGAAAAACTGCGGTGGCGGGCGGCGGCTTCCATGGCGCGCAGTGCCTGCAGCGCGGGCAGGTGCGGTGTCGTGCGCGGGCGCGTGGCGCCGGGTGCCAGCGTGCATTCGGGCTCGCCGGCMGCGGCCGTGGAAGCGGCGGGGGCAGCCGGGGGCGTTGCCGGACGGGCGGGTTTGGGGGCTCGGGAAGTCATTGCCGTCAAATTCTACTCACAATTGCGGCAGGTATCTTTCGTTGGCCTTGCACCTCGAGACTGAGGACAATGCGGAGATGAATTCTGCCAATCCCGCTTCTTCCGCTTCTTCTGCTTCCTCCGCTTCCTCCGCTTCCCCGGCGCCCCGTGCCGCGAGCCGGCCCGGGCCCGCCCTGCCGCGCGATGCCGGCATGCGCTGGCGCGTACTCTGCATTTTCTCGCTGGGTTTCCTGGTTTCCTATATCTTCCGGGGCGTCAACCTGGGCTTCGCGCCGCACCTGATCCGCGAGATGGGCCTGAGCGCCGCCGATCTCGGCCTGCTGACCAGTTTCTATTTCCTGGGCTTCGCCTGTGCCCAGATTCCGGCGGGGCTGCTGCTCGACCGCTTCGGCCCGCGCCGCACCGAGGCGGTGCTGCTGCTGGCCGCGGTGGCGGGTGCGCTGGTGTTTGCCAGCGCACCCAATATGGCCACGCTGGCGGCCGGCCGCCTGCTGATCGGCATCGGCGTGTCGGTCTGCCTGGGCGCCGCCATCCAGGCACTGTCGATCTGGTTCCCGCTGTCGCGCATGCCGCTGCTCAACGGAGTGGTCATGGCCATCGGCGGCCTCKGTGCCGTCGTGGTGGGTGCGCCACTGGGATGGCTGCTGTCCTGGACGGACTGGCGCACGGTCAGCTACGGCCTGGCCGGCCTGACGCTGGCCATGGCCGCGCTGCTGTGGTTCGCGGCCCCCGAGGCCGGCGGCGCGGGCAAGCAGCGCCTGGCCGAGCAGTTGCGCGGCACCTGGCAGGTATTCCGCAACGAGCGATTCCTGCGCGTAGTGCCGCTGGCGCTGCTCAATCAGGGCATCTTCCTGTCGGTGCAGACCTTGTGGGTGGGCGCCTTCCTGCGCGATGTGGCGGGCTATTCACCGGAGCAAGGCGCGCGGCTGGTGTCGGTGATCGGCTTCGCCATGATGGGCGGCTGCGTGTTCGCCGGCTGGGCCGCGCGGCACCTCGAGCGCGCCGGGCTGAGCCTGTACGCCTTTGCCGGCCTCGGCATGAGTGGCTTTATCGTGGTCCAGTGCCTGATCATCGCCGGCGTGCCGCTGCCGCCGGCATTGATGTGGGCCGCCTACGGCGTGTTCGGCTCGAGCGGCATCCTGGCCTACGCCGTGCTGGCGCGCAGCTTCCCCGACGCACTGATCGGCCGCGCCACCACGGCGCTGACCCTGACGGTTTTTCTGGCGACGTTCGCCTGCCAGGTCGGTGTCGGCCTGGTGCTCGATCTCTGGCCGGCCACGGATGGCCGCTATCCGGCACAGGCGCACCTGACCGTCTGGGGCGGCCTGGTGGCGCTGCAGGTGGCMGCCGCGGTCTGGTATGCGCTGGGTAGCAAGCGGGGCGCCGCGCCGGCAGCAGCGGGGCGCTAATACTTTGGAATGACCCCCTAAAGAGCGATGCCGTSGCAGCGCGCCATGGCATAGAGTGGCCCAAAAGGCTTTCCGGCGGGCGCAGGCCCGACTGGACGGCTCCAAGGGGGAGGGTCTATGAAGCCGAGCAATCCGGTTGCCGGTGCCATGCCAGCGGCGGGTGCCAATCCTGGTATCGCCGCGCACGAAGCCTTGCGCTGGCGGCATGCGCTCTGCGTTCTCTTCTTCTTTTCGGGATTCCCGGCGCTGATCTACCAGTTGATCTGGCAGCGCGCGCTGTTTCGCATCTTCGGCGTCAATATCGAATCGGTGACGATCGTCGTCACGGCTTTCATGCTGGGACTGGGGCTGGGCAGCCTGGCCGGCGGCCTGCTGTCGAGGCGGCGCGGGCTGCCACTGCTGCCGCTGCTGGCGGCGATCGAGCTGCTCACCGGCGCGTTCGGGCTGGTCTCGCTCGATATCTTCGACTGGGCCGGTTCGCTGGCGCTCGGCATGCCGCTGGGCGTGACGGCACTGGTCGCGCTGGCGCTGGTGCTGGTCCCCACGCTGCTCATGGGCGCGACATTGCCGGTGCTGGTCGGGCACCTGGCGCGCCGTTCCGGCAATGTGGGCGGCACCGTCGGACTMCTTTACTACGTCAATACGCTGGGTGCCGGCGTTGCGTGCCTGATCAGCGCCGCTGCGCTGTTTCCCTTCCTCGGCATGCAGGCCGCCGTCCATGTGGCCGTGGCGATCAATGCGACCGTGGCGGCCGGCGCGCTCGCGGTGCACTGGCTGGTCGGCGACGCGCCCGATGCCGCGGCGGCGCAGGCGCGGCAGGGCGTGTCCGCCGCGGTTCCCGCGGCCACGCCGGTCCTGCGCTTCTGTGCGGTTTCGATCCTGGCCTGCGCCGGCGGGGCAATCTCGCTGTCGTACGAAATCTTCTTCTTCCGCGCGGTGTCCTATGCCACCGGCGGCAGCGCCTCGGCCTTTGCGCTCACGCTGGGCGTCTTCCTGCTCGGCATTGCGTCGGGCGCGCACCATGCGGGGCGCTGGTGCCACGGCGCCGCGGAGCAGGGGATGCAGCGGCTGGCAATCAGCCWGCTCGTGGCGAATCTCGCCGGCTTGCTGTTCCTGCCCATGCTGGCGCACCTTGTCGCGTCCGGCGTGGTGCTGCTCTGCGCGATGTGCCTGGTCGTGTTCTGGGTGGCGCGGGCGTGGGGGGCACTGTTGCCGTGCCTGGCGCACTGGGGCGTGGCCGCCGATCACCACGCCGGCATGCGCACGGCACTGCTCTACCTTGCCAATATCGCTGGCTCGGCGGCCGGCAGCCTGCTTACCGGCTTCGTACTGATGGAGTATCTCGGCCTGCTCKGCATCGCGGTGGTGCTGGTCTGCGCCGGCGTGGCATGTTCCTTCCTGCTCGGCGCGTGGCTGCCATTGCCGGCCGGCTCGCGGCGGTGGCAGACCGCCGGTGCCGGCGCGCTGTGGGCGCTGGCGGTAGTGGCCTTGCCCGCCTTCGGCGGTGGCGCGCTGGAGAGCCTGCTCTGGAAAGACGCTCCCGATCCCAAGGGGCCCTTCGCACACGTGATCGAAAACCGCAGCGGCATCATCACGGTGGACCGCGAGGGCACCGTGTATGGCGGCGGCATGTATGACGGCCGCTTCAACGTCGACCTGCGCCACGACACCAACGGCATCATCCGTCCCTATGCATTGAACCTGTTCCACCGCCATCCGCGCGATGTCCTGATGGTCGGCCTGTCGTCCGGGTCGTGGGCGCAGGTGATCGCCAACAACCCGGAGGTGCGTTCGCTGACCATCGTGGAGATCAATCCMGGCTATGTGGACCTGGTGGCGCGCATGCCGGCCGAAGCCTCGGTGTTGCGCAACCCCAAGGTGACGATCGTTGCCGACGACGGTCGTCGCTGGCTGCGCATGCATCCCGACCGGCGCTTCGATGCCATCGTGTCGAACACCACGTGGCACTTCCGGGCCAACACCACCAACCTGCTGTCCTCGGAGTTCTTGCGGCTTGCCGGCGATCATCTGGCGCCGGGCGGCGTGCTCTACTACAACACCACCGATTCGCCGCGGGCGCAGCGCACGGCCTGCCTGTCATTCCCTCACGGGGCGCGTTTCAAGAACCATGTGGTCGTATCGCGCGAGGCGCTGCCGTGGGATTTCAAGCACTGGAGCCGGACGCTCGCAGCCTATCGCATCGACGGCCGCCCGGTGCTGGACGCGGGCAGCGGCCAGGGCGCGCGCATCGTCGACGCCATGCAGGCGGACTGGCATGCCGCGCACGCCGGCAGCCGGTCCGGCCCCGGCAATACGATCGAGGAGTGCGCCAGTATCCTGGCCCGCACGACAGGACTGGCATCGGTCACCGATGACAATATGGGCAGCGAGTGGCGTCATCTGATCGGGCTCGACTGAATGCATGACGCAGGCGGTGCGCCTGTCGGCGAAGGGGGCCGGCAGGCACCAGACCGGGGGAATTGACATGGTATCCGGCACGGCGCTCTGKACGCGCGGCGACACCGTCCGCTGGGGTTCGATCCTGGCGGTGCTGGCCGTCGACGCGCTGTGGCTGCGCCTGAGCGGCCGCTCGCTCGCCGCCGAGGCGCTCGAGAGCCGCCTGCTGGCGTTTGCCGTGCTGGGCACGCTGTGCGGCTTGCTGATGCTGGCGGCCAGGGCTTCGGCGGCACGCGGCGCGTCTGGCCGGCAACGGTTGGCGGCGCTGGCGGCGATGATGCAGGCGCTTGCCTGGCTGGTGCTGTTCCTCAATGGCATGTGCGTACTGTCCTACCTGCTGGTCACGATGGCGCCGCCGCTGATCGATGCGCGGCTGGCCGCCATCGATGCCKCCMTTGGTTTCAGGTGGCCCGCGGTGCATGCCTGGGTGCGCGCGCATCCGGACCTGAGCGGCGTGCTGCAGTGGTGCTACGAGGGCGGGCGCATGCAGTTGCTGCTGGTGCCGCTGGCGATCGGCCTGTTTGGCCCGGCCGAGCGCCTGCGCGAGTTCCTTTCCTGCATGATGATTTCGCTCGCGCTGGTGCTGCTGATCTCCACGCCGCTGCCGGCCAGCGGCGCGTACTACTTCTTCGGCCACCTGGGCGGGGTGTCGCCGGCGGAGCTGGCGCAGTATTCCCACTTCGCGCCGCTGCGCGACGGCAGCCTGCGCGTGTTCGATCTCAACACCGCGCAGGGGCTGGTGTCGATGCCGTCGTTTCACACCGTCATGGGCCTGGTCTTTATCCGGGCGATGTGGTGGTCGCGGCTGGCACGGTTCGCGGTGCTGCCGTTCAACGTGGTGATGATCCTGTCCACGCCCAGCCAGGGCGGGCACTACCTGGTGGACGTGCTGGCCGGCGTGGCAGTGTGGGCGGCGACTTTCCTGCTGGTGCGCGCCTTGCACCAGGCGCGCGAGCCGCGGCCATGGCGCGCGGCGCTGCCCGCCGTGTCTTTGGCGCGCCCGCGCGGGGCGATGGAAAACTAGTGCGCTGCCGCTGTCGTGGGCGGCAGATACCCRCCCACGACAGCGGCAGCGCGGACTACAGCACGATTGGCCGGTCGTCCAGCTCGTTGCGGTTGGGTTTGCCGCCTTCGGCAGGGAAGTGCAGGGCAAGCAGGTGGTGGATCTTCTCCACCGCCGCCAGCACCGGCCTGACCGATAGCTCGCGCGCGAGTCCGGCGGCCAGGTCGTCGCAGATCGCGTGCCAGGTGTCCGGGCCGACGCGCGCGTCGATGCCGCGGTCGGCCAGCAGTTCCACTGCGTGATCGGCCAGGTTGATGTACAGCAGCACGCCGGTATGGCCTTCGGTGTTCCACACTTCGAGCGCGCCGAACAGCGCGCGCGCGCGTGCGCGCGGCGTGGTGCCGGCGAAGGCCAGTGATACGGGCAGGCTGGATTCGATCACCACCCGCACTTCGCCCAGGTGCCGCTGCTCGCCGGCGGCGACCGCCTGTTGCAGCTGCTGCCTGGCATCGGCGGGGAAGTGCCTGGCGGCGACGCCGGGCCGGGTGCCGAGATGACGCAGGGCGCGTTTGAAATGTGGCATGCGTGGCTACCAGTTGCCGGAGGCACCGCCCCCGTCGAATCCGCCGCCGCCACCGCCGCCGAAGCCACCACCACCTCCGCCACCCCCGCCGAAGCCGCCACCGCCACCACCACGTCCCCAGCCACCGCCGAGCCCGCCGAGGGTGCCGCCGAGGCCGCCGGCGGCGGCATCCCAGCCGCGCCGTCCGGTCACGATCTGCGGGCCGCGCGGGCGCCGTGCCGCGGAGGTGAAGAAGAACAGGATGATGGCGAGCGGGAACAGCACCGGCAGCCAGTCGGTCCACGAGCCGCGCTGGGCCGGCTTGCCGCCGGCCTGCGGCCCGGCCAGGCCTTCCTTGTCGATGGTGGCCTGGATGGCCGAGACGCCGGCCGCGAGGCCGCCGTAGAAGTCGTTCTGGCGGAAATGCGGCGCCATCACGTCCTGCAGGATGCGCTTGGACATCGCATCGGTGAGCGAGCCTTGCACGCCGCGGCCTACCTCCAGCCGCATCTTGCGCAGCCCGGGCGGGTTGTCCTTGGCGATCAGCAGGATCACGCCGTCGTCGATGCCCTTGCGTCCGGCGCGCCAGGCGTCGGCCACGCGGATGCTGTAGGCGTCGATCGGCTCGGGCTCGGTGGTCGGCACCATCAGCACGAAGATCTGGCTGCCGMGCTGCTGCTCGTACTMGGCCAGCACGTTTTCCAGCGCGCTGCGCTGGCCGGCGCTGAGCGTGCCGGTGAGATCGGTCACGCGCTGGGTCAGCGCCGGCACCGGCACGAAGCCATCGGCGCCGGCCGCCGCGGCGGCCAGCGCTGGCCATGCCAGCAGCGCGCCGAGCATCGCCGCCAGCATCAGCAGCGGCGCCAGCACGGTGGCGCGCCCGCCGCGCAGGATGCGCTCAGCGTGCGTCGGGGAGAGTCGGGCCAGGTCTTGCCGCATGCGCTTTGCCTTTTGCCGCCGGGCTCAGAACTTCACTGTCGGGGGCGCCGAGATCGCCTTCTCGTTCTCCACCGTGAACGACGGCTTGACCGGGTACTTGAACACCATTGCGGTCAGGTTGGTGGGGAAGCTGCGTGCCAGGACGTTGTAGTCGCGCACCGCGACGATATAGCGCTGGCGCGCCACGGTGATGCGGTTCTCGGTGCCTTCGAGCTGCGACTGCAGGTCGCGGAAGGACGCGTCCGCCTTGAGCTGGGGATAGTTTTCCGACACCGCCAGCAGGCGCGACAGCGCGCCGCTCAGCTCGCCCTGGGCTTGCTGGAAGCGCTTGAATGCTTCCGGGTCGTTGAGTGTCTCGGGTGAKACCTGGATGCTGGTGGCCGCCGCGCGGGCCTTGGTGACCGCCTCGAGCGTCTCGCGCTCGTGCGTCGCATAGCCCTTGACGGTATTGACCAGGTTGGGGATCAGGTCGGCGCGGCGCTGGTACTGGTTGATCACCTCGCCCCAGGCCGCCTTGACGGCCTCGTCCTTGGTCTGGAAGTCGTTGTACCCGCAGGCGGACAGCAAGCTGGCGCACAGGGCCAGCAAGAGCCAGCGCAAGACAGACCGCGGCGAAGACAGGGAAAGGGCTGCGCGCATCGGAGACTCCGGAATTCGTGGAAACACCAGTGTAGCGCAGGGGCCGGCGCGGGCAAGCGATTCGTCCCGGCGCAGTTGACGGGGGGATGCCGGCACCGGTAGATTGTCGGTTTTGGCGCGGTCGGCTCTCCAGACTTGCACCACGCCTGCACCACCCTGCATCACCGCACAGCCATCGATCACCAGCCTGCCATGCGCGCCTTTTCGCCGGTTTCCGCTCCTGCTTCCGCTGCCTCGCAGCGGCAGGTGCTCGCGCGCGCCAAAGCCAAAAAACAGCCGCTCGTCTGACCGGGGCGTGCTGTTCCGTCAGATGAGCGACGGAACGGCACCTGCGATCAGGGGCGAGGCCAGGTTCATGCCCCTTCACTGCCCCTAGCGGGCCCAGCTGCCACCCGGCGCACTTCTGCACGGTTTCTTCCTGACCGGTCGCACAGGAGTGTTTCATGCAGCAGACAGAACAAGCAGTTCAGGCAGTTCAAGCAGATCAAGCACGGCAAGCAGGACAGGTCTTCTCGGGAATCTGGCTGCCGCTGGTGACGCCGTTCGCCGGGAGCGACGTCGATCATGCAGCGCTGGCGCGGCTGGTGCGTCGCTATGCGGACAGCGGTATCGCGGGCCTCGTGGTGTGCGGCAGCACGGGCGAGGCGGCAGCGCTCGACGAAGACGAGCAACTGGCCGTGCTGGACACCGTGCTGGATGCCGCCGGCGGCCTGCCGGTGACGATTGGGGGTGTCCGGCAGCAATGCGCGGCAGGCTCAGGCGCGCGTGCGGCGCCTGGCCGGGCGTCCGCTGGCGGGCTTGCTGACGCCTGCGCCCGCCTATGTGCGGCCGTCGCAAGCCGGGTTGCGCGATTACTTCGGCATGCTGGCCGACAGCGCCGCCGCCCCGCTGGTGTTGTACGACATTCCTTACCGCACCGGCGTGAAGCTGGACACCGACACCATCCTGGCGCTGGCCGCGCATCCGAATATCCTCGCCATCAAGGATTGCGGCGGGGACTACCACKGCACCCAGGCCGTGATCGCCGACGGACGCCTGGCGGTGCTGGCCGGCGAGGACCACCAGCTGCTGGGCACGCTGTGCCTGGGTGGCCGKGGCGCGATCATCGCCTCGGCGCATCTCTATCCGGAGCTGTTCGTGGCGCTCGCGCGCGCGGTGGCGGAGCAGCGCCTGGAACAGGCAAGGCGCCTGTTCCATGCCCTGATGCCGATGATCCGGCTGCTGTTCGCGCAGCCCAATCCCGGTCCCGTCAAGGCCATGCTGGCGCGCGAGGGCTGGCTGCGCAATGCGCTGCGCGCGCCGATGACGCCGGCCAGCGAGGCACTCGAGACGGCGCTGGCGCGCGCCTGCGCGGACCTCGGCGAGGCCGCCGCCGCCCTGCGCGGCTAGCGCCGGCAKGGGCGCAGCGCTCAGCCGGCGGCGAACGCCTTGCGCGCCGCTTCGATGGTRGTGGCGAGGATGGCGTCGTCGTGCTGCGCCGAGACGAAGCCGGCCTCGAAGGCGGACGGCGCCAGGTACACGCCGGCATCCAGCATGGCGTGGAAGAAGCGGTTGAAGCGCGCGGTGTCGCATTGCGTGACTTCGGCGAAGCTGCCCGGCACGCCGTCGCGGAAGTACATGCCGAACATGCCGCCGATGGCGTCGGCCGCGAACGGCACCCCGGCTTCGCGCGCMGCCGCGGCGAGGCCGTCGGCCAGCTTGCGGGTCTGCACGGCGAGGCGCTCATKGAAGCCGGGCGCCTGGATCAGCTTGAGCGTGGTCAGCCCGGCCGCCACCGCCAGCGGGTTGCCCGACAGCGTGCCGGCCTGGTAGACGCCGCCCAGCGGCGCCAGGCAGGCCATGATGTCGCGCCGGCCACCGAAGGCCGCGGCCGGCATGCCGCCGCCGATCACCTTGCCCAGGCAGGTCATGTCCGGGGTGATGCCGTAGTGCGCCTGCGCGCMGCCCAGCGCCACGCGGAAGCCCGTCATGACCTCGTCGAAGATCAGCACGGCGCCATGCCTGGTGCACAGCGCGCGCATGGCCTGCAGGAAGGCATCGCTGGCGCGCACCAGGTTCATGTTGCCGGCCACCGGCTCGACGATCACCGCGGCGATCTCGCCCTGGTGCTTGACGAAGGCCTGCTCGAGCTGCTCGACGTTGTTGTACTCCAGCACCATGGTGTGCTTGGTCACGTCGGCTGGCACGCCGGCCGAGGAAGGCGCATTCTTCGTGGTGTCGGCGAAGGTCAGCAGGCCGGAGCCGGCCTTGACCAGCAGGCTGTCGGCATGGCCGTGGTAGCAACCCTCGAACTTCACGATCAGGTCGCGCTTGGTGAAGCCGCGCGCCAGGCGCAGCGCGCTCATGGTGGCCTCGGTGCCGGACGATACCAGCCGGACCTGCTCGATCGACGGCACCAGCTTGCAGATTTCCTCGGCCATCTCGATCTCGGCCTCGGTCGGTGCGCCGAACGAAAAGCTCAGGCCGGCGGTTTCCTGCACCGCGCGCACCACCTCCGGGTGGGCGTGGCCGACGATCATCGGGCCCCACGAGCCGATGTAGTCGATGTAGCGCTGGCCGTCGGCGTCCCACATATAGGCGCCTTCGGCGCGCGTGATGAAGCGGGGCGTGCCACCCACCGAGCGGAAGGCGCGCACGGGCGAATTGACGCCGCCGGGGATGGTTTGCTGGGCGCGGTCGAAGAGCTGCTGGTTACGAGACATGGCTTTGCGTGAGGTCAAAAGCGGGAGAAAACGAAGAAACGCGTTCCATCAGGCGCCAAGTCACGCGGAAATGCCTGCAAAAAGGCTGCAATGCGTGGCATTTACGCGGTAACGTGCGCGAACACGGCGTATTTGGCCCGAATCCTGCTTGCCTGGCTGGCGCCGGCGGCGCCGATTCGGTACCATCTGGCCCTGAATTTTAATGGAGAGTGACTGAACCGTTATGGAATACAAGACYTGGATGTGCCTGATCTGCGGGTGGATTTACGACGAAGCCGCCGGCGCGCCCGAAGACGGCATTGCGCCCGGCACCAAGTGGGAAGACGTACCCATCAACTGGACTTGCCCGGAATGCGGCGCGCGCAAGGAAGATTTCGAGATGGTGGCCCTGTAAGAGGCACGATCGAAAAGAGCCTGGCGTCGTTGCGCGGCACGGCAAGTGCCACTTGTACTGCCTGCGGCCGCGCCCTTGCAGGGCGCATGCGCGCTGGCTGGCGCGCACCGCCAAGCAGGCGGATCGCCATGCGATMCGAATTCCCCGCTCCGCCCTGGCCAGGACGGCCTCGCTTTATGTCGATAGCGTGATAGCGCTTCTTGGGCCACGTCTTCGGCCACGTGAAGTTGCCATGGACCGTGGGGCGGCAGACGGCCGCCGCCGTGCCGGGCAGATCGGCGTGACGCGCCCATGACGGATCCGCCCCCGGCAGGCCAGTCCGCGTTGCCGCGTCGCGTCGATGCGACAGATCGCCAGGGGCTGGCCGGGATTCCGGATTGACGGCCCCACGGCGACTTGTCACACTCTGTTTCAAATTTGAAAATCCGCCCTTTGGGGGGTGGACCAGGCAGGCGCGGGTACCACGCGCCGCCATTTGCCAGCCGCGGGCCACCGCGGCGGCGTGTTTTTCGGGAATCAGGACGTATTGTTTCGGGGGCCGCCGGAGCAGCCAGGCTGCGCCGCGCGGAAGTTCTCAAGTCAATGCCGGCGTGTCCCGCAGGGGGCGCGCTGGTTGCGGGAACGGTATGCGGGTCGATCAACTACAAGAAAGTATTCGGGTCAGCCTGGGGGTCAACCCCGGAGTCAGCGGCGTGGTCGAAGCCGGTAAAGCCGGCGGCGGTGCTGCGCCCGCGCGGCGCAAGGTGCTCGTCATCGACGACTCCAGCACCATCCGCCGCACCGCCGAGATCTTCCTGTCGCAGGCGGGCTGCCAGGTGCTGCTGGCCGAAGACGGCTTCGAAGCCCTCGCCAAGGTGGGCGACATRCATCCGGACCTGATCTTCTGCGACATCCTGATGCCGCGGCTGGACGGTTACCAGACCTGCGCCCTGATCAAGAAAAGCCCGCGCTTCCATGCCATTCCGGTGATCATGCTGTCGTCCCGCGACGGCGTGTTCGACCGCTCGCGCGGCCGCCTCGTCGGCGCGCGCGACCATCTCGCCAAGCCGTTCACCCGCGAATCGCTGCTGCAGGCGGTAGACGCCTGCCTGCCATGTGCCGCCGCCGTGGCCAGCGCCGAGCCGGCCTGAGCGCATACCCAGGAATACTCATGACTACCAGCAAGACCATCAGCAAGATCCTCATCGTCGACGACTCCCCGACMGAAGCCCTGTTCATGTCCGACCTGCTCGGCAAGAAGGGTTTCAAGGTCTCGGTGGCCGGCAACAGCGACCAGGCCTTCGCCAGGCTCGAGAACGAACGCTTCGACCTGATCCTGATGGACGTGGTGATGCCAGGCCAGAACGGCTACCAGGCCACCCGCGCCATCAAGCGCGACGACCGCTTCAAGGATATCCCSGTCATCATGTGCACCAGCAAGGGCCTGGATACCGACCGCATCTGGGGCATGCGCCAGGGCGCGTCCGACTACATCGTCAAGCCGGTCGACGGCGAAGAGCTGCTCGGCAAGATTGCGGCGCTGGCCCACTGAGGCGAGCCCGCGCGGCCACCCGTTACCCCTCCTTCCTCTCACCGGAAATCCGCTCATGAACGCGCCGCGCCAGGACCTCCGTGCCCGCCAGACCCGGCTGCAGGACTACCAGGCCATGCTGGCCCGCCGCTTGCGCGAGGCGCGCAGCCTGCCCGCGGTGGAGAGCTACCTCGGCCTGCAGGTGGGCCAGCGCCACTGGCTGCTGCCGCTGCTGGAGACCGGCGAGGTGATGGAGATGCGCCAGCCCAGCCGCGTGCCGCTGACGCAGGGCTGGTACACGGGGCTGGTCAATGCGCGCGGCAGCCTCCTGGGCGTGATCGATTTCAGCCTGTTCTGCGGCGAGGGAGCCACCCCGCTGCAGCCGGGCAGCAAGATCGTGGTGTTGTCGCGCCAGGTCGAGCGCGCGTGCGGCATCCTGGCCACGCGCGTGATCGGCCTGCGCCATGCGGGCGAGCTGAGCCTGCCGGCCGGGACGCAAGGCAGCCGGCCGGAGAGCCCGTCCGAGGGCGCGCCCGAATGGGAGGGCGCGCGCTTCGCCGACCGCGACGGGCGGGACTGGCAGGTGCTGGACGTGCGCCGCCTGCTGGCGTCGCCCGCCTTCCTCCAGGTGGGCCGGCAGGCCGCCTGAGCGCGCAGCGGGCAGGGCAGCGGTACGGATGGGGAGGGGGCGGGTCCGCGCATGGTCGCGGGCGCGCCGCAGAGAAACCAAGAATCGAAAAATAACGAACAGAGGGTGGGTGCTATGGGTTTCAAGAACTTCAGCCTGGGTCGCCGCGGGCCGGTGGCCGCCGCCGCCGAGATGGCGGTGAATGCCGGCGCGCCGGCGGCAAGGAGCACCCCGGCCGAGCGTATCGCGGACAGGCTTGGCCGCATCCCGTTCGCCAGCCAGCAGCGCGCGCTCACCGGCGGCGTGATGCTGTCCCTGGTGGCGCTGCTGGTCTCGGTCTATGCCGATAATCGCGAAGCCAACAACGGCGCGGCACAGATCGAGATCGCCGGCGACATGCTGATGCACTCGCAGCGCCTGGCCAAGGCGGTGCCGGTGGCGCTGCTGGGCAATGCGCAGGCCTTTACCCAGCTGCGCCAGTCCAGGGAGGAACTGGCGGGCGACTTGCAGGCCCTGCAGAACGGCAGCGACACCAAGCACGTGCGCGCCAGCAGCGGCGCCGCCGTGCCGCTGCTGGAAAAGGCCACGGAATCCTGGCGCCGCACCGAGAAGAGCGCGGGCGACGTGCTGGCGCAGTTGCCCACCCTGATCACCATCGGCCAGACGCTGCAGATCTTCAACGCCTCCAACCCCGAACTGCTGGAAAGCGCGGAGCAGGTGGCGGCAATCAAGCTGCAGAGCGGCGCCAACGCACGCGAGGTGGCCGCCTCCGCGCAGCTGGTGATGCTGACGCAGCGCCTGGGCAAGAACCTCAACGAATTCCTGGCAGGCGAAGGCGTCAACCCGGAAACCGCGTTCCTGCTGGGCAAGGACACCAATACCTTCCGCGAAACCCTGGACGGGCTGCTCAACGGCAGCGAGGCGCTGCGCCTGTCGGCCGCCGGCGATGCCGAGACCCGCACCTACCTGCAGCAACTCTCGCAGCGTTTCGACGCCGTGCAGAAGACCACGCAGACCATCCTGCAGAACCTGCCCGGCCTGATCGCCGCCAAGCGTGCCCAGCAGCAGATCTTCAACGACAACGAAGCCCTGCGCGGCGAGCTGTCGCAGTTGCAGGCCGCCTACGCGGAAGGCGCGCGCGTGCGTCCGCTGACGCTTGGCGCCACCATCGTCTCGGCCGCGCTGACGCTGCTGTTCCTGGCCGGCCTGGCCGCGCTCTACCTGCGCGACTCGCGCGCCAAGGCGCTGGAAGCCGAAGCCCGCGAGCACGAAGCCGACGCGCGCCGCCTSGAYGAAAAGCGYAACAACGACGCGACCCAGAAGGCGATTCTGCAGCTGATGAACGAACTGCAGGACATCGCCGACGGCGACCTGACCAAGCAGGCCACCGTGACCGAGGACATCACCGGCGCCATTGCCGACTCGGTGAACTACACGGTGGAAGAATTGCGCGAGCTGGTGGGCCGTGTGCAGCAGACCGCCGGCGAGGTCACGCAGGCTTCCGGCCAGGTGCAGGACACGTCGATCGAACTGGTGGCCGCATCCGAGGAACAGTCGCGCCAGATCCGCCAGACCGGCGAGTCGGTGGTGGAAATGGCGGACCGCATCACGCAGGTGTCGCGCGGCGCCGCCGAGTCGGCCAACGTGGCGCGCGCCTCGCTGGCCGCCGCCGAGCAAGGCCAGCACGCGGTGCAGAACGCCATCCTCKGCATGAACGACATCCGCGAGCAGATCCAGGACACCTCCAAGCGGATCAAGCGCCTKGGCKAATCGTCGCAGGAGATCGGTGAAATCGTCGAACTGATYTCCGACATTACCGAGCAGACCAACGTGCTGGCACTCAACGCCGCCATCCAGGCCGCATCGGCCGGCGAAGCCGGGCGTGGCTTCTCGGTGGTGKCCGAGGAAGTGCAGCGCCTGGCGKAACGCTCCGGCGAGGCAACCAAGCAGATCKGCGCGCTGATCCGCACCATCCAGACCGACACGCAGGACGCGGTGCACGCCATGGAGCGCAGCACGCAGGGCGTGGTCGAAGGGGCCAAGCTGTCCGACAATGCCGGCGCCGCGCTGGTGGAGATCGGCCGCGTGTCGCGCCAGCTTGCCGAGCTGATCGAGCAGATTTCCCAGACCACTTCGCACGAGGCGGGCCTCGCCACCGCGGTGGCACGCAATATCGAAGGGATCCTGCAGGTGACCGAGCAAACGTCGTCCGGCACGCGCCAGACTGCGTTGTCGGTGCGCCAGCTGACCCTGCTGACCGAGGAACTGCGCAATTCCGTGCTGCGATTCAAGATCGCCTGACGAGTTACGCGAGCCCGCGCCATCGCGGGCCACGGACCGGCGCCACCGCATTGGACGCATTGGATGCAGTCATGTCATTGAATTTCCCTGTMTCGCGCGACGCCGCCGGCGCTGACCCGGCCCGGCAGGAAGCACCGGTTCCGGCAGCCCCGGGCGCCGACGCCGGTGCCGAACCCGCCGCCAGCCCCGTGGCGCGCGACCTTTCCGTGCTGGGTTGGCTGGCGCCGAGCCTGCGCGCCGCGCTGGACGATGCCGCGGCCGAACTGGGCCACTATGTCGACGAAGTGCAGCAGGCGCCCGAGGCGCTKGGCGCGCGCGACACCACTTCGCTGCGGCTGGCCGGCCAGCACCTGCACCAGGCCGCGGGCGCCGTGCATATCGTCGGCCTGCGTGGTGTGGACCCTTACTGCCAGGCGTTGCGCCGCCTGCTCGACGGCATCGACGCCGGCGCCGTGCCGGCCGATGCAAGGACCCTGGACGTGTTCCGCCTCGGCGTGCAGGCGCTGGCCGAGTACGTCGACGATCTGATGGCCGGCGACGACGAAGACCCGGTGCGCCTGTTCCGTTCCTACGCCGACGTGCTGGACCGGATCGGCGAAGACCGCGTGCATCCGGCCGACCTGTGGGTGGACGAGCTGCAGATGCTGCCGGGCATCGTGCTGCCGATGCGCATGGCTGCCACCGTCACGCGCGCGCGCCAGCGTTTCGAAGCGGCACTGCTCAAGGCGCTGCGCCTGCCGGTGCCTTGCCATGACGCGAGCCTGCTGCTCGAAGCCTACCTGCCGCTGGAGTCCGCGCTCGAAGACGTACGCGCCAGCGAGCAGGAATTGCGCCGCGCCACCGACCATCCGGATCGCGGCGTATGGCACGTGCTKGCACTGGTGTTCGGGGCGCTGGCCCACGGCCTGCTTGCCTCCGACCTGCTCGCCAAGCGCCTGGCGGGGCGTTCCCACCTGCTGCTGCGGCAGTACCTGCAAGGCCAGGTGCGCGTGCCGCAGGCGCTGCTCAACGACGCGGTCTACCTGCTTGTCACCACCACCGGCGCCGGCGCGGCAGTGCCAGCCGGCGAGACGGAAGCTCCAGCCGTGCTGGTGCTGCGCTCGGCCATCCGCGCGTGCCTGCAAGCGTTCCGCATCGACGCGGCGCACGCGGCGGTACACGCCGACTTCCGCGTGCGCTACTACGGCTGGCTCGATCCCATCGACACGCGCAACCTGCAGCAGGCCGYCGCCGCGATGGAGCGCGCAGCCGCCGATCCGCAGCACGGGGGCTGGCACGACGCCCTCGCCGCGCTGGCCGAGGCGGCGCAACCGCTGGCCCAGCCGGCACTGCTGCGCTGCCTGGACGCCGCCGCGCATCCCGCCCTGCTGGCCGATGGCACCGATACCACCGATGGTGCCGGCGGCGGCGACGACGCCATCGGCATCGGCGCCATCGCCCTGTTCCTTGGCCGCGCCCTGGCCTTGCCGTGGCGCGTGCATGGCAGCACCGGCCATGCGTGCGCTGCCGAGTTCGCGCATCGCTGCGACGAGCTGGCCGCCTATCTTGGCGCGCGMCGGCGCGGCGAGGCCGCCGTGCAAGCCCCGCGCTGGCTCATGCAGATGGTCGAGCAGGCCCGCGCGCAGCGGCTGCGCGAGGCCGCCGTGGCGCAGTTGCGCGGTCATCTCGACAGCGCCGAATCCTGGCTCGATGCATACGACCGCGACGCCACCCGTGGCGAGGCCGGCGCGCACCTGCGCGATGCCGATCGCGCGTTCGCCGCGCTCGGCGCCACGCTCGAACAGTTGCAGCAGGCCAACGCCCTGCCGCAGACGCTGCGTGACGAGGCGCTCGCCGTTGGCGTGGCGCTGCAGCGCGTGACGCTGTCGCTCGGCCTGCTGGCCGGCGCGCGCGCCGTGCAGGTAACGGACGCCGCCGAAGCCGACGCCKCCGGCGAGCGCGCCGGCTGGCTGGCCGCGATTGCCGGCGAGCTCGGTGCGGTGCATGCCTTTATCGACGCACTMGCATTCGGCMGCAGCAGCGCCGCCGCCAGCGCGCCGGATGCCAGCGCCGCCGGCGCCGCCAGCCTGGCCGGGGAGGGCGGCGCGTTGTCCCACGCGGCGCTGCTGGCCAATGCGCGCGCTGCCGCCAGCGAGGTGGTGCGCCACGCGCCCGCCGCCGACG
>NZ_JBFTLQ010000105.1:0-23279 GCF_056396525.1 Cupriavidus sp. 05T41 | reverse complement strand
GGGCGGGCTCGGGCTGGTCGCCGCCGGGGGTGGGGTTGTAGAGGACGGGACCGCCGGCGATGCGGCCCTGCACGAACAGGCGGTCGCTGTGGATCAGGCGGTGGCCGTCGGMGTCGTGGCGGAAGGCAAAGTAGAAGCMTTCCTCGCGKGCAATGCGTTCGAGGAAATGCAGGTAGGTGTCGCCGGCCTGCACGCAGTATTCGCGGGGCAGGTGCTCGGCGGTGACGATCTGTTCGTAGCGGGCAGCCAGGCCATGGGCCTTGAGTACGTTCTGGAGGATCTCGGGTACGGACAGGGTCTGGAAGATGCGCCAGTCGGAGGACAGGCGCAGGCGGGCGAGGCCGGGCTCGACCACGGCGCGGTAGCGTGTGCGGCGAAAGCCGGTGTCGCCTTGCTCGAAGCGGCTGATCAAGCCATGGACATGGCGCACCGGTTCGTTGTCCCGCCAGAGGGTGAGCAGGGCGGGCAGGTCGAGGATGGTGGCGAAGTCGAGGTCGGGGTCGGCGTGGGTCAGCTGCACGTCGAGGTGGAAGGTCTCGGAGAGGGCTTCGTCGAGATCGAACTCGATGACCTCGAAGTCGACCCCGCCGACGACGGCGAAGGTGAAGCGCAGGCCGGACTGGTGTGCCATGGTGTGCTCCTTGCGATTAGGTCGGCGCGGCGGCGTGCCTCATGGTTTGAGAATGGCGTTCAGCGATTGCAGGACCAGGTCGGTGGTGCTGCCCAGTTTCACCGMGAACAGGGTGTAGGCGATGGCGAGCACGGCTAGCGCCATGGCCCAGGGCGCCCACAGCGGCATGAGTCGACCGAGGCGGTAGCGACGGGTGGCGACGTTGGCCTGCGCATCGGTCAACTGCTCGGGCGTTTCGCCGCGCAGTTGGCGCAGGGCGAGATGCAGTCTGGTGATGATGCCGTTGAGGGTTTCGTTCTGGTTGTGCTGCACGCCGTACTTGCCCTTGAAACCCAGGCACAGGCACAGGTATTTGAACTCCAGCACGTCGCGATACCTGGCCGGGTCCATCATCATGCGCGACAGCACGGTGAAGAATTTCTCGCCGCCCCAGGTTTCTTTGTGGTGGTGGCTGAGCAGGGAGCGTTGCGACCACACTGAGTCCTTGCCGCCCCAGGGCGTGGCCATGACCGCTTCGTCGATGAAGGTGCATAGGGCATAGCGGTAGGCCATCAGGGTGGCGCTGTCGTAGCCGTATTGGCGGACCTCGTCGCTGAGCGCGGTGACCTGGTCGCGCACGGTTTCGTAGAGCCGCTGGACGTCGTCGAACTTTTGCAGCCTGCGCAGGCGCATGACCAGGCCGAACAGCGGCTGGGCGGCATCCACCAGCGGGTTGATGCTGTGCCCGCGCAATTTGAAGCGCAGGTCTTCGTCGTGATCGAGTTGCGCGACGTGCTCGTAGGCAAGCGTTTCCTTGTCCGGGACCAGCGCGGACGGTGTGGTCCGCAGGTAGTGGCCGCGGTCGTTGCCGATGTTGACGGTGGTGGTCATGTCATTGACTCCTGATGGCCCAGAATTGCAGTTCCAGTTCGGGGTAGTCGCCGGGAACATGGAAGCCGAAGCCGGCGGCGTCCTTCATCATTTGCCAACTGGGGTGGCTGCGGTCGAGCTGGAAGTAGCTGAAGCCGGCGTGGTACGGCAGATGGCGCGGCGCCACCGGCAGTGGCGTCAGCGGGATGCCGGGCAACTGCAGGCGGACGAATTCGCCCAGCTTTTCCAGGGACGCTACCTTGGCCTGCTGCAGGAACTGCTGGCGCAGTTGTTCCAGCGGCATGCGCGCGCGTACCGCGAGGATGAAATCGGCCCCCTCGAGCAGGCGGCGGTCATGCACGTTGGCGGTGAGCACGCCATACTGCTGCTTGACTATCKGTAGGGATACGGCGCGCGGCTGCAGCACGGTGCTCAGCGTGCGCCGCAGGGTGTCGAGCAGCGGCTGGAATGACTCGCGCTGGCGGTCGTGCTGGTAGGCCGGGTACTCCGCGGGAAGGCGCCCCTCGTCGGTGAAGGTCACCAGCTCGCCGCAGGCCTGGCTGAAAGCAATGTAGAGCTGTTCCGGATGGACCTGGCGCTGGAGCGAGAGGTGCCGGAACAACGGGTGCAGGCGATTGAGCGTTTGCAGCAGGTTGAAGTCGGTGACGTCGGCCACCCCGGACTGGCCGGGCGAGCCGATCCGCTCGGCGATGCTCTTGGCGCGCTCGCGCATGAGGGTGGCGGCCTCGTCGACGAAGCGCGCCAGCGGCGCGATGGCGTTGACGTACAGGCCGGTGGGGTAGAAGCCTTCGTCCAGCACCAGGCTGCCGTACGGGCGGCGGTCGAGGATGCGGCCAAGGGCCAGGCCGGTGAAGGCGCTGCGGTCGTCGTTATCCAGCGCCAGTTGAAGGTTGAGGGTGGCCAGCGCCACGCTGGTGTGGTCGCCCTCCTGGCTGTGGCTGTCGCGGATGTCTTCGGCGCAGTGAAGGTAGCGTGTGTTGGCGTAGGTATMGGGCCAGCGCACTTCCAGCACGCCTTCGGACTTGAGCGGCAGGATGAGGTGGACGGTCTGGTTGATGGCGCTCGCATCGGAAATCGGCAGCGGCACGGGTGGGGCATGGTCGTTGGGGATATCGAACGTGGTGCCGTCCGGCAGCACGCCGCGGGCGCGGATGATGGCGATCTTGCCGAAGGCCAGKAACTCCCGGTTCAGTTCCAACTCGGTGAAGCCATGGAGATGCTGGCTCACGCTGTCCACGCGCTGATTGGTGTGGTGCTCCAGTGCGCGGACTTGCTGCTGGAAGTGCTGTGGCTTGATAAACGCCCCCTCCTCCCAGATGACGGGGTTCTTGCTGGTCATGGCCTGCTCCTCGGTTTCGATGACGGCGCCTGCGGCGCCATGCGATAGCTTTCGTCCGTGATGGTGACGCGGGTGTTCTGCAGGGTGACCAGCAGGGCGTACTTGCGGCCACGAGACTCAAGCCGGAAGACCTGCTTCCAGCGTTCGGCGTTGGGGTCATGGAACTCAGCGATGATGGCCAGGTAGCGGGTGTCCGCCTGGATGTCGGCGAAGTCGATGAACTTGAACTGGCCGGGCTGCAGCATGTAGTCGTCGACGCTGATGAAGGTGCTGCCGAGGGCTTTTTTCAKGTTCTTCCCCAGTTGCTCGGGATCKGCGCTCTCCAKCAGGGAGTCGTCCTTGAGCTGCAGTACCTTGAAGGCGATCGGGGTGGACGCGTCGGCAGAGGCCGTGGCCTGGGGCAATGACGCTGGCCTGGTAGCGGGCAAGCCGGTGCCACGGACGTACTGGCCAAGTGCCTGGCCGTCACCTGGCGATGCGTCCGCCGCTGCCTCGGGCCTGATAGTCGCGATGGACAATAACCGTGGTGTGTCTGTCGGCAACGCTTCGGCAAATTTCGGTGCTTCGATTGGTGGCAGGGGGGATATGCCATATAGCGATGGGATGGGCCAGGCACTGTCTTCGTTGCGAACGTCCATGTCGCGCAGGCTGTCGCMCCATCGCGGACTTGACTTAGCTGCTGCCGGCCGCTGCGGCGACAGCGTTAGCTGCTGTTGCTCTTCGGCTTCCAGCATGCCGAGCAGGCTGCGCAGTTGCTCGACCAGCCCGGCTTTGCTACGACTGTCCAGCCGGATGGCATAAGGGCCGTCGGAGGCTGCCTCGGGCAAGTTCGCCGACACGGAAGTGGCATCTGCGGCATCTGCGGCAGTGGCGGTCAGGCTGGCCGGGTTGGGATTGACGTGGCTGCCGGCGTACAGGCTCAGGGCGATGCGCGTGGGCTGGTCCTCCKCGGAACCGACCTGAATGGACGGGTCCATCAGAACCTGCCCGGTTTTCTTCAGGACATTGCCAACGGTGCTGCAACCGKACAGGAACGCCACGGTGAGCAAGGTAGAGAGCGCTCGCTTCATTGCGCCTCCGCGCGCACGGCTTTGTCGTAGGCCTGATCGAACACCTCCCAGAAKAGCTTGTCGAAGCCCTGCTGGCGGCCCGATGTCAGCTCCTCGTAGTAGTGCGTGTACATTTGCCAGGCCCACTCGCCCGGCTGTGACTCGGCCTGCTCGGGGCGGTAGCGGCGGAACCGGCTCAATAGCTGTTGCGGGGAGAAGGACTGCAGCAACGCATCCAGGGCGACACTGATGGCCTGCAGCATGGCCTCATGCTGCAGGCGCAGTTGCTCCAGGCTCTCCTCGATGGCCGCCGCCGGCGCCAAGTGCACGACACTGCGGTTGGCGGAGAACAGGKAGGCCACCGTGTCCGGATAGCTTTGCCCCAGGCGCAGCGGATTGTCTTCGATCGGCTGGAGGGTGCGGTCATGCAGTGCCAGCCGTCGCTGTTCGCCGGCCTGGGTTCTATGCAGGGCGGCCAGACCGCGAATTGCCGCGCCCAACGCCTGGCCGGCTTCCAGCAACAGGGTGTAGCTGGCCTTGGCATCCAGCGTGCCTACCGGGGCGTCCAGCCCCTGCACCAAGGGTGCGGCGAGTTGGTTGGCATCGATGCCGTCCGCGTGCTGGCTGGTCAACCATCGCTGGGCTGCGAGGGCCCGGGTGTCTTGCTGCGGCATGCCTAAATCTCCAAGTTGGGTAGGGGGCGAGCCGGAAACGGCTTCGAAACGGGTGGTGGCAAGGTCCTGCTGCGTCGAAGCTGGCGACATGCCGTAATGCGTGGGGTCCAGGGGAGCGAGGCAGTCTTCCTGCGGCTGTCGCCGACGTTCGGCGGCGTCCAGCGCCAGCAGCGGGTCCAGTTCCTCGCCCGGTTGGGTCGTTGCGGACAGTTCGTTGAAGGCCGACAGGCCATCGTCGTCCGCGGCGACCAACGCCGCTTCCCATGCCAACGCCGGGGCCGGCATGGACAGGTCGTCCAGTTGCATGCCCGGGTCGTTGAGCAGTTCGCCAAGCTCGTACTGGGCAAGGTGCCGTGTCGCATCGGGCAGGGCAGCGGGATCGTCGTCCAGATGTACCGCGACCATGTACGGGCCGATGCGCAGCAGATCGCCATCGCTGAGCCGCGCGCCGACGTTCATGCCGATGGGGTCGGCATGGTTGTTGATGCGGGTCTGGCCGCTGCGGTCGACCACGACAAAGGCGTCGTCCTCCATGAGAATTTCGCAATGCATGGGCCGCACGCGCCGGGCGCCATCGGCCAAGCACCAATTGACCTCGCCGGAGCCGATGCTGCCGCCTTCGGCGCCAAAGCTGTGCCGCGGCGTGCTGCCTTGCTGCAGGGCCTGTGGGTTGGTGACAACCATCGCCACCCGGCGCTCGATGGCAGGATCGTTCATAGGCGCACCTTGATTCGCACGGGCGGTGGCTTGCGCAGGACCTTGCGCTCGAAGAAGCTGGTCCAGCCCAGTTGGCTGCCCGCGCCACGCCGCAGGTTGAAGGGAGCGACTTCATCCACGCGCAGGCCGAGTTCCAGGTCGTAGGCAATCGGGTCGCGCAGGAGAAAGTCGACCAATTTGCGCAGGCGCGCGAAGTCCTCGCCACTGGGCAGGAACTCTCGGAAGCGCTGCTGCGGGAGGTCGGGGATGACGATGGTGAACTTGCTGTGACGCGAGCGCACGCGGCGGCCGACGATGAAGCTTTGCCCCAGGGCGCCGTTTTTCTTGCCTAKGGCGATCAGGTCGGTTTCATCGAGGTCCGTGTAGCGGAACTCGTATTCGCGGATGTGCACGCCTTCGAGGTCAAAGCAGTGGGCGATGATGCCGGCCACCATGGACGGCGAGCGACTGCGGCTGGCGACCATGCCGGCGAAGCTGAGCAGGCGGCTCCAGKAGATCGGTGTGGCGCCGCGCAACTGGGCGTCCCCGAGGCCGACGAGGGCGAATACGTAGGGTGAGAACTGGTCGCTGGCCTCGGCCTGGAAGCGGATGTAGTAGCGGTACTTGCGCCACGCCTGATGCAGCAGCGTCAGCAGGCGATGGTTGAAGAAGTCGAAGAACGCCGGGCGAATGCCGATGCTCTGGCCGTACTCGTAGGCCAGGCGATCGAGGTAGTAACCGGGCAGCGGCGAGTCCGGCCCGTGCATCCCGAAGAAGGTGGCCTGCACCCGGTAGTCATGCTGGGCGCCGGTGAGCGTGCGCTCGGCACGCGACACGTCGGAGGCAGGGAAGCCCAGGCCAGGATCAGATGCCAGGAGCACGCGCTGATGCTCGGCGTCGTAGCCGTCGGGCGACTCCAGGTCATCACCGTGCAGGTGGTGCAGCAGTTCGAGCAGGCCGAAGAAGTTGTAACGGCGGCCGCCCGCCAGCACCCTGTCGGCTACATCAGCGGTTGCTTGCCGATTCGCATGGGCCATGCGTAACGCTCCTTGTTACCGGTGTTGATCGCTTCCAGCAGATGGAAGGAGTTGATGCTTGCGTAGAGGGCGAAGAAGTGGCTCAGCACCGTGCCGAACAGGTACAGGTCGCCCTCGCAGAGGAATCCCGCCGGGTCCAGCTTGAGTTCGGTCTTCATGCCGCGGATGGGCAGGCCCTTGATCAATCGGTCGATGGGGGTGGTGACGGCCGCGCCGATACTGTCCAGCCGTTTGCGCGTGGCGCGCGCATGCTGGATGTCGTGCAGCGCGGCGAAGTCGTAGGCGCCCAACACCGCTTTCAACGGGTCGACCGATTGCAGTGACAGGTAGTTGAGCGACAGGTTGGAGATCAATCGCCACTGCAGCTTGCCATCGAGCACGGGCCGGTACGAGGGCGTCGGCCGGGTGATGTTGCGGTAGGTCGCAAAGTCGGGTGTGGTCTGCGTTTGCCGGCGAATATCGCCGACACCCAGCGCCAGGGGCAGGTCGCGGTTGGTGCAGGTCAAGGCGAAGGAGACGGTCTCGTCGCGGCCCACATAGTCGGCTTCGTCAGCGCGCACGAACGCCACGCGGTGAACCACGCCCGCCTCGGCGAGGGCCGGCTCGATGCGGGTCCGGTAGTAGAGGGCGGCGTGCCCCTTGGCATGCTCGATCTCGTGCTGCAGCGACTCGAACGGCGGGTAAGTGCGCAGCCATTGGCTCGGCTGGCCGTCTTCCGTGTTCTGCCAGCCGTTGACGGCATCGATGCTGAAGATCTCGTAGGCATCCGGGCGTTGGCCCGCCGGCCGCAGACGCTGGTCGATTACCGTGCCATTGAGGCTGACCGGCTCTGCGTCATGCTCGAACAGGTTGACCGCGGGAGCGCAGTACAGGCTCAGGTCGTCCATGCGCACGCGGATATCGGCCGGCATGGGACGGGTGAAATGGAATTCGAGGCGGATTTGCTCGGTGGACTCGCTAGGCCATTGCGAGCGCAGGCCTGCCAGCCTGAAAAAATGGAAGCGCCTGGGAAATATGAAGTACTCCTGCAGGATGCGGTAGCCGTCGAACACGTTCTGCGGGTACGGCAGCAGGGCCTCCTCCGGGTCGAAGCCGGGGAAGGTGATCTGGCCCACGGGGATGCGGCGCATTTCATCGCCCACTTCCATGCGGATCTCGCCCAGGTACTTGGCGAGCCACAGGTACAGCGTCAACGCATTGAGGTCGCTGCCGCTGAGATGGAAGTCCAGCGCGTCGCAGTCATAGGTGTCGGGCGCATTGCGGGTGGTCGGTGCCAGATCGATGCGGAGGATCGACTTTTCGCGCGAGTGTGCATCGCTCACGTCAGCAATGCGCAGCGGGTACAGCGCGACATCCGTGCAAGTGCGGAATTCGCAGCGAACCCCGTCAACGGGCTCGGACAGTACCCGCGTTCCCTTGGCGATGACCTTGCGGCTGGTGATGGAGCGCCCGGCCGGCTCGAAGCGCATGATGGTGGCGCTGGGCAGTGGACGCAGGTAGTTCGGCCATAGMAGTTGTAGTAGCGAGTGGGTGACTTCGGGGAGATCGTCTTCGATCTTGAGACGCAACTTGGCTGTGAGGAAGGCAAAACCCTCCAGCAACCGTTCGACGTCGGGATCGTTTGCCTCCTCGCCGAGGAACTGGGCGAGTTGTGGATTGTCACGTGCGAACACCCGCCCGAGTCGGCGGAGATAATCCATTTCCTCGAGGAATTTTCCTTTCAACGGCATCCTGCATCCTTCCCTTTGCGGGCCTTACACGACCAGCATTGACTGGTCGTGGCGACCCACGATGAGGTCGATCTCCACCTGTTCCTCGATGTTGTTCACCGGGACCAGGCAATGCAGCCGGAAATGCAATTCCAGCGGGCGGCCGCCGTCCGTGACGGGCTGAACCCAAAGTACCCGGACGCGCGGTTCGAACGCCATCACGGCCGCGCGGATATCCCGGCAGATGCGCAAGCGCAGATCGTTGCTGCCGATGGTGGCATCGTTGAGATCGGGCAGGCCGAGGCCGGGGCAACTCAGTGAACTGCCCCGGCGGGTGTTGAGGATCTGTTCCAGATGCCGCTTGGCGGCGCGAATGCGCTCGGCGGCCATGTCCTGCCGCGAGCGGGTGCGCCGCGGCGGCAGTTCTGGATCGAGCCGCTCGAACAGACTGCCTTGCCCTGGAGAACGAGGCACGGGTCAGGCTCCCTTCATTCCTTGTCCAGACGGCCCACCAGCGAGAGCTCGAAGTTCGCACCCATGTACTTGAAGTGCGGGCGCACGGCGAGCGAGACCTGATACCAGCCCGGATTACCCGCCACGTCCTGCACCAGCACCCGTGCGGCGCGCAGCGGCCGGCGGCTACGCACGTCGGCCGAGKGGCTTTCCTGGTYGGCGATGTATTGCTTGAGCCAGTTGTTGATCTCGCGCTCCAGGTCCTGGCGCTCCTTCCAGGCGCCGATCTGCTCGCGCTGCAATACTTTGATGTAGTGCGCCAGGCGATTGATGATGAACATGTAGGGCAACTGCGTGCCGAGCTTGTAGTTGGTCTGCGCGGCCAGGCCTTCCGGGGTCTTGGCGAAGAGCTTGGGCTTTTGCACCGAGTTGGCGGAGAAGAAGGCGGCGTTGTCGCTGTCCTTGCGCATGGTCAGCGGAATGAAGCCTTCCTCGGCCAGTTCGAACTCCTTGCKATCGGACACCAGCACCTCGGTCGGGATCTTGGCCTGCAACTGGCCGAGCGATTCGTACAGGTGCACCGGCAGGTCGTCCACGGCGCCGCCGGACTGCGGGCCGATGATGTTGGGGCACCAGCGGTACCTGGCGAAGCTCTCGGTAATGCGGCTGGCCAGCAGGTACGAGGTATTGCCCCACAGGTAGTTGTCGTGCTCGCCGTCGATGGTTTCGCGGTAGGCGAAACTGCGCGTGGGATGCTCCAGCGGGTCGTAGGGCTGGCGCAGCAGGAAGCGGGGCATGGTCAGGCCGAGGTAGCGCGAATCCTCGGAGTCGCGCAGGCCGCGCCACTTGGCAAAGCGCGGCCCTTCGAAGATGTCCTTCACTTCCTTGAGGTTGGGCAATTCCTGGAAGCCGGCGATGTTGAGGAACTCGGCGCCGGCGGCGGCAAGGAAGGGCGCGTGGGCCATGGCACCGACCGACGCGGCATAGCTGAGCAGCCTGATGTCGGGCGCGGCGGGGCCGAACGTGTAGTTGCTGACGACGGCGGCCACGGGCTCACCACCGAACTGACCATATCCCGCGGTGTAGATATGCTTGTAGAGCCCGCTGCGGGTGATATCGCCCGCGCTCTCGAAGTCGTCCAGCAGTTCTTCCTTGGTGACGTGCAGGACTTCGATCTTGATGTTCTCGCGGAAGTCGGTGCGATCCACCAGCAATCTMAGGCCGCGCCAGGCTGACTCCAGTTCCTGCAGCGGCTTCTGGTGCAGGATGGCGTCCATCTGCTGGCCGAGCTTGCGGTCGATCTCCGCAATCATCTGGTCGACCAGTTGCTTGTTGACCGGCTGCTCGCGCTCGTGGGTCTTGAGCATCTCGGCGATGAAGGCCGCGACGCCGCGCTCGGCGACGGCATAGCCTTCATGGCTGGGTTCGATGCGGGTCTGGGCCATGATCTGGTCCAGCAGCCCCTGGGACTGGCGTTCTTCCGTTACGGCGATGCTTTGAGCCTTCATGCTCGTATCCTTTGAAACCGAGGTGTGATGGAAGTCGTGAGGGGTGGTCAGGCACCGGGCTGGCCCAGCACCAGATTKAGTTCCTCGGCCAGCCTGCCGCGCGCGTTTTCGTCGGCCAGCAGGCTCTGCAACTGCTTGCGGAAGGCGGGGACGTTGCCCAGCGGCCCCTTGAGGGCGACCAGCGCCTCGCGCAGCTCAAGCAGCTTGGCCAGCTCGGGCACCTGACGGGCGATGGCGTCGGGGTTGAAGTCGCTCATCGCGCCGAACCGCAGGTCGACTCCGATCGTGTCGTCGTCCTGCCCGTTGCCCAGTCGCGAGGGCACCTCCATCTTCAGCGCCAGGCCGGCTTCGGACATCACGTCGTCGAAGTTGTCCTTGTCGATGCGAACCGCTGGCCGTTCCTCCAGTGCGATCTCTTCGCCATGTCCCTTGAAGTCGCCGGTGACGAGCAACTTCAGCGGCAGTTCCGTCTCTGCCTGCTGGTCACCCGTAGCCGGTACGTACTTGATGTTTATCCGTTCTTGCGGGGCAACTGATGCACTCTTCTTCGCCATGGAAGACTCCTGTATATGAAGTGCGTTGAAATAGCTAACAACAGAAATAAAGGAAACTAACAACGAGAATTCGAATCGGAAAAGCGTGCCGAAGGGCGCTAACTGTGTGGCCTTCTGGAAAAGATATTGATCGCGGAATTAAAGTCCTGTTGAGGGAGGATTTCAATAGGAAAATTCTTCAAATAGATCGAGATATTTCAATTATCTTTAAAATGTGAATGATAATAAAAAATATTGCGTGATTTAAGATTTATCCGATGGATTTTTTATTGATTGTGTGGTGTCGTGACGGGCTTGTAATCAATTGATTCTTTTGACCACGATGCGACGTTCACGAGTCAGCTTCCTGTCAGCGACGTGCCGTGGGCTAGTCGCTTCAATCTCATTGGATAAGTTGCCMGCATGATCAGAATTGAGCTTTCGGCACTGATCGATCGCCTCAACCCCGTTTGCCGTCAGGCCCTGGAGGAGGCCGCCAGCCTGTGTATCGGCCAGCGCGGCGCCGAGGTGACTGTGCCTCACCTGTTGTTCAGGCTGCTCGATCAGCCGCTGGCCGATATGCGTTTGCTGATGAAGCGGGCTGGGCTGGAGACGGATACGGTGCGCCAGGTGTTGTCCACCGCGTTCTCCGTGCAGGATGACGTCCCGGGGCAGTACCCGGCCTTTTCCCCGTTGCTGGTCGAGTTGTTGCAGGAGGCGTGGACGCTCGGATCGCTGGAACTGGGCCAGCAGGCCATACGGGGCGGCAGTCTGTTGCTGGCCGCCTTGCTCAACCCGGCGCGCTACCTGCCGCTGGCCGCGGTGCACCTGTTCGACGGCATCAACCGCGAGGCCTTGCGCAAGCAGTTCACCGCGCTGCTGGCCAGTTMGGCCGAAACGCCCGAGAGCCGGCCGGAGGGGGTGGTCCTGCAAGCAGGCGAAGCGGATACGGCGCTGGCCAAATACGGACATGACTTCACGGCCCAGGCGCGCGAGGGCCGCATCGACCCGGTGCTGTGCCGGGACGCGGAGATCGACCTGATGATCGACATCCTCTCGCGCCGGCGCAAGAACAATCCCATCGTGGTTGGCGATGCCGGTGTGGGCAAGAGCGCCGTGGTGGAAGGACTTGCCCTGCGCATCGTGCATGGGCGCGTGCCGGAACCGCTGCGCCAGGTGGCGCTGTGGGGGCTGGACCTGGGCGCGCTCCAGGCGGGCGCCTCGGTCAAGGGAGAGTTCGAGAAGCGGCTGAAGGCGGTGAYCGACGAGGTGAAGACCTCGCCGCAGCCGGTCATCCTGTTCATAGATGAGGCGCATACCCTGATCGGCTCGGGCAACGCCGCCGGCGGTAGCGACGGGGCCAACTTGCTCAAGCCGGCGCTGGCGCGCGGCGAGTTACGGACCATCGCCGCCACGACTTGGTCCGAGTACAAGAAATACTTCGAGAAGGACGCGGCGCTCACCCGGCGCTTCCAGTTGGTGAAACTCGATGAACCCAGCCAGGAGCAGGCGGTGCATATCCTGAGGGGCTTGCGCACGGTCTACGAACTGGCACACAAGGTCTATATCGGCGACGACGCGCTGCGTGCCGCCGCAGCGTTGTCCGCGCGCTACCTGTCCGGGCGGCAATTGCCGGACAAAGCCATCGACGTGCTCGATACCGCCTGCGCACGCGTGGCTACGGCACTTGCCGAGCCGCCGCKGCAGCTCTCGGCGCTGGAGCACGAGTTGGTGCAAATCGACGCGGAGCTGGATCTGCTGCGGCGAGATGGTCGCTCAGGGCGCAACGTCGATACGCATCGGCTACGGGTGCTGGAAGGCGCTCGCCTGGACGTGGAAGCGAGAATCGCGCAGCTGCAACAGGCTTGGGCACGGCAGCGAGCGCTGGTGGACGAGATCCTTTCGCTGCGTGCCGGGCAAAACGAGGAGGGCGACGGCGCCGGGCTGGCCGCCAGGGTTGCCGAACTGGCCGCGCTGCAKCGCGATGGCGCATTGCTGCACGTCGACGTAGGACACKAGCAGATAGCCCAGGTCATCGCCGACTGGACTGGCATTCCCGCCACCACCATCAGTAGTGACCGGATGGCAAGGCTCGACAGCCTGCCCGGCGCCTTGCGCGAACGGGTCAAAGGCCAGGACGTGGCCATCGAGAGGGTGCACGAGCATCTGCTCACGGCGATGGCCGACCTGCGCCGGCCTGGCACGCCGCTGGGGGCCTTCCTGYTGGTCGGCCCCAGCGGCGTKGGCAAGACCGAGACCGCGCTGGCGCTGGCCGATGCGCTGTTCGGCGGCAAGCAGTTCCTCACCACCATCAACATGTCCGAGTTCCAGGAGAAGCACACGGTATCGCGCCTGCTGGGCGCGCCGCCCGGCTACGTCGGCTACGGGGAGGGTGGTGTGCTGACCGAGGCGATTCGCAAGCAGCCGTACTCGGTGGTGCTGCTGGACGAGGTGGAGAAGGCCCATCCGGAAGTGCTCAATATCTTCTACCAGGCCTTCGACAAGGGCGAGCTGGCCGACGGCGAAGGGCGCCAGATTGACTGCAAGAACGTGCTGTTCTTCCTTACCTCCAATCTCGGCTTCGACCAGCAGGATGCCGATCTCGCGGACCTGGACGAGGACGCGTTGCGCGGCCKGCTCAAGGGCTTCTTCAAGCCGGCACTGCTGGCGCGCATGCAGATCATCCCGTACCGCTACCTGGATGAGGTGGTGCTGGGCGAGATCATCGATGCACGCTTGCAGCGTTTGAGTGCGCAGTTCGCTGTGCGCTACGACGCTACGCTGGTGGTGGACGACAGTGCCCGCGTGGAGCTGCGCGCCCGCTGCACGCGCCACGAGAACGGCGCGCGCATGCTGGATGCCAGCATCGACGGCGAGTTGCTGCCGCCGCTGTCGTTGACGGTGCTGAGGCGCCTGGCGTCCGGCGAAGCCTTCGACCATGCCGGGCTGAGCTGGAATGGCAGCGCCTTTGAAGCAACGTTGGGATGAGCGGAGGCTAGCGAATGGAGGCGCTGGAAGTGGCCAGCCTGGCACGGGACATGGCCAAGGCGACGAACCCGGCAAGCTTGGTGGACATGCTGCTGCGGACGGTAGTCAGGTCTCATGGTCTGACCTGCGGTTTGTGTTACTGGCGTGACGCAGCGGGTGATCAGTTGCTACCGTTGGCGTGCACGCAGGCTCGGCCTGCCGGGCTCCCCGCTATTCCGTTGAGTGAGCTGGAGAATCCCCTGGTCTACAGCCTGGTCGAGGGCAAGCCTTGCCATATCGGGCAGGTTGGCGCCCTGGTCAGCGTGGGGGAGAGCTTCGAATTCCTGCGCGAGCACCTGCCCGGGCGCGAGGCGCTGTCGATACTGCMGTTGCGGGATCGCAAGCAGCAAGCGATTGGCTCGCTGGTGCTGGCAGGCGCGGCTTCGGCGCTGCAGGCGGTGCAGGGCGACGCCCTGTGGCAGGCGCTGATGGATTTGCACGAGCAACTGCTGATCCGCTTGCGCGAGCAGTTGGGTGCGGCCGAAGCGGTGGATCACGAACGGGCGCTCAGCCGCCACCAGGAGGCCGAGCGCGGTCGAGCTCGCGCGGMGCGCTTGTTGGCGGCGGAGTTCGTCGGTAGCGGGGCCTTGGCGCGGCGCCTGCGCGAGGAGATGCTGCGGCTGGCCGATTCCTCGCTGTCGGTGCTGGTGACTGGTGAGACGGGATCGGGCAAGGACCACGCTGCCTKGTTGATCCACCAGGCTTCGTCCCGGGACGGCAAGTTCGTGCCGGTGAACTGCGCGGCGATCCCCAAGGACCTGATCGAAGCGGAGCTATTCGGCAGTGTGCGCGGCGCCTTCACMGGTGCCACCCAGGCGCGCAGCGGTCTGGTGGCCGAGGCCGATGGCGGCACTCTGTTCCTCGACGAGATCGGCGACATGCCTCTGGCGCTGCAGGGCACGCTGTTGCGCCTGCTCAACGAAAAGAAGTTCCGGCCGGTGGGTGCCAATCGCGAACAGGCCTCTGACTTCCGGCTGATTTGCGCCACGCACCAGCCCTTGCTGCAACTGATTCGCGACGGCCGCTTCCGCGAAGATCTGTATTTCCGCATCCGCCAGCAGACTTTGCACCTGCCGCCCTTACGTGAACGRCGCGAGGACATACCTGCGCTGGCGGCACACGTGCTGCTGCAACACAACCGCGGACGGCAGAGCCATATCACCGGTATCGAGCCGAGAGCAATGGCGTTGCTGCAGACGCACGGTCTTCCGGGCAACGTGCGCGAGCTGCGCAGCCTGGTGCTGGCGGCCGCCGAACGCACGCCACGGGGCAAGGCCATGAGCGCGGACACTATCCGTGACCTGCAAGCCACTCTCGATGCCCCCGGGTCGGCCGACGCCGTTGATCCTGTCCTGCGTTCGCTATGGCTAACCACGGACCTGCCTGGCGCCCTTGCCGATTTCGAGCGCCTGCTGGTCAACGAGCGCTTGCGGCAGGCCGACGGATCGCGTCGCCGTGCGGCACAAAGCCTGGGCATTCCCAAGCGCACCCTGGCGCGCAAGTGCCAATTCTGGAACCTGGATCGCGAGGATTCGACCACATGAGGCTACGCCGTCTGATGCTGTTGTTAGTGGTGGCGGTCGCGGGCTGCGACTCGGAGAGGCAGGCCGAGGCGGCCGGCCGCGATTGCACCGCCATCGTTTCGGCGGTCGAGCGGCTGGCCTGCTTCGATGGGGCCGCCGGCACGCCGCCGGCCCCATCGAGGCCACCGGCCTCGGCCCCACCGGCGGCCGGCGCCGCTGCCGCCGCGACTACCACGGGCGACGCCGTTCCCGAGATCACCCAACTGGTTCGCCGCAACGAAGCCGCGCGGGTGGCGGCAGAGGGCAAATTCCTGCTGGCGCGCAGCGAGGATACGCAGCCGGGGMAATGGAAACTGGTGATTTCCGCGCCCCCGCTGGGTGCCTCGATGCCTCGCACCTACCTGGCAATCAGCTGCCTGTCGAATATCTCGCGCCTGCAGTTGGTGGCCGACAAGCCGGTCGCCCTCAACCGGGTGAACATGCGCCTGTCGCTGGACGATCTCCCGTTGTCCGGCACTCAACCGTGGCAGGTGCTGGAAGACGGCACGGTGGTGGATGCCGGGCGCGGCCTGGTGGCCATCGAGCAACTGCGCTACCTGACTCGGCCCGGCGCGCGCCTGCGGTTGGATAGCGATTATCCGCCCTTCGACGGGCTGGTGTTCGATGCGACAGGGTTGCAGGACCTGATCGCACAGCAGCGTGAGGCGTGTCACTGGTGAGCGTATTCGCCCCTCCACCGCTGAACTTCGAGATGCTGCTGGCGCCGCTGGACGAGCGGCAGCCGGCCGGCTGCTTCGATGACGAAGACGAGACCTTCCAGGGCGTTGAGCATGAGATGGTCAAACTCGGCGGCCTGCACGAGCCAGGCATGGACTGGGCCTATGTCGACGAGGCCTCGCGCCAGTATCTGGGCGGACAGTGCAAGCACTTCCGCATCGCCGGCCACCTGATTGCCGCGCGCTTGCGATCACGTACCTGGCGCGGCTGGGCCGAGGCCGTCGGTGTGTTGGCCGGCATGGTCGAGCGCTACTGGGAAACCGGTTTTCCGAAGCCCGGTGCCACGGGCTACCCGGGCAAGCGCCGGCTGGTCGCGCTGCAGGTCGAGCGCCTGGGCGAAGCGCTGGCCRGCATTGGTGGCKAGAGTTTCGCGCCGGAGTTCCACAAGGCCGCGCAACAGGCGCTGGATCGCCTGCAGGCCAGCGCCGCGGGGGCGCGGCTGGACGTCCCCATGCTGATGCGGCTGGAGTCCCAGCTCAGCCAGCGGGTCGAGGAGACCCGCTATCCCGACGAGGCGGAGGCCGTGCCCATCACGGCCCAGACCGGCGGGCAGCCGATCAGCGAGGACTTCTTCGCCGCCCATGCCGTGGTGCATGACAACGAGCGGGATCGGCGGCGCTCGCTGTTGGCGGTGGCGGAGATCATCACGCAGCAGGAACCCTACGATCCCACGGGCTACCTCCTGCGCCGCTTCGCCCTGTGGGCGCATCTGAATGCCGCGCCTCCGGCGCGCAAGGATCAGCGCACCGAGTTGATGGCGGTGCCTGCCGATATCGCCGAGGGCTACCAGGAAGCGCTAACCGCCAACGCGATCAACCCGATGTTGCTGCAACGGGTCGAGAAGAGCGTGACGTCCTCGCCTTACTGGTTGCGCGGCAGTTTCCTTGCGGCTGGCATGGCCGCAAGGCTGGAGATGCCGCAGGTGGCGGAGGCCATCCGGCATGCCGCCGAGCGTTTCCTGGTGCGCGTGCCCGGGCTTGCCAGGCTGCAGTTCGGCGACGGCCGCCCCTTTGTCGACGGCGACACACTGGCCTGGGTCAGCGGCGCTGACGCTGGCGGCGGGCCTGCGGGCGCCGCGCGGGAATACGCCGGTCTGCGTGAAGAGCTAGTCGTGCAGTTGGAGACCCAGGGCGTGGAGTCGCTGCTGCGGCGCCTCGAGGACATCCAGGGCCACTCCGCTGATTTGCGCCACCGCTGCCACGTCATGACCATCGCCGCCKACCTGCTGGGTGCACGTGGCCTGTCCTGGCTGGCCGACGGACTTTACGCCAACGCGCATCAAGCCATGCGCGGCGCCTCGGCCCCCCAGTGGGAGCCGGACCTCTTCAATCATCTCGCCAGGCATGTGCCGGAGCCGGCGACGCGAACGCCGGGACACAAGGATTAAGCAAGGAGCATCGCAATGTGGAATATCTGGTCTTCCCTGAAACGCTACGGCCAGCCCTTGCTGCGCTGGGGCAAGCAAGGTGTCCCCTTGCTGTTGGTGCTGGGGCTGCTGTTCCTGCTGGTTGCCATCTGGTGGCTGGGGCCGCAATGGAGCTTGGGCGGACGCAAGCCGCTTGCCGACCTGGCGGTGCGGGTGCTCGCTACGGTGCTGTTGCTGATCCTGCCGTTGCTGGTGTGGGCGCTACGTCTGCGCAGCCGCAACCGGCGTTTGGAGGCGGAAAGTCAACAGGAAGCGCGGGGTTTGGAAGACCCTTGCCTGCGCTTCGTGCAGGCCCAGGAGCGGGCCTTGGACCGCAGCCTGGCGACCCTGCAGTCTCGCCTGAAAGGACGCAACGCACTGTACCAACTGCCCTGGTACCTGGTGTTGGGGCAGGAAGACTCGGGCAAGACCAGCTTCGTCAACCGCTCCGGCCAGAATTTTTCGTTGACGGGTGAGGTCAAGGCCGGCAGCCGGCAAGTCCAGKCCGACCCCGACCAGATCTACGCCGTTGACTGGTGGATGGGGGACCAGGCGGTACTGATCGATCCACCCGGCKAACTGATCAGCCAGCCKCGGCTGGGCGAGGGAGAGGGTGAGGGCATAGCTACCGCGGACGGCGAGGCCGACGCCCGCGAGACGCACGCGCCGCAGAAACAGGTCAAGCGCCCGTTGCCAGCGGATTTACATGCTCGCCTGTGGGATGGCCTCGTGGGATGGCTGGGCCGCAATCGCAGCCGCCGGCCCCTCAACGGCGTGGTGCTGATGGTCGACCTGGTCACGCTATTCGGGCAGCAACCCAGCGACCGAAAGGCCTTGGCCATCCTGTTGCGCACGCGCCTGGCAGAACTCAGCCGCCAGCTCGGCACGCGGCCGCCGCTGTACGTTGTGCTCAGCAAGTTMGATCGGCTGGAGGGCTTTGATGCCTTCTTTGCACGGTTGCCGCAATCTGCCCGGGAKGACATATTMGGCTTCACCTTCACCCTCGATTCGGTGCAGAACTACGACGCCTGGCTAGAGGAACTGGCGGAGCGCTATGACGGCTTTATCGCGCGCCTCAACGAAAAGATCTTCGACGCTCTCGCCCACGCGGGCGATCTGAAGCAGCGCGAAGCCCTGTACTCGCTGGTGCGGCAGTTGTCGGGCCTGCGCCCGGTGTTGCTGGGGTTCCTTGGTGACGTCATGGGCAGTGATCGCTATGTTACGCCGGCGCTGCCGCGCGGCGTGTTCTTCTCGTCGGTGCACCAGCAGGGGTTGGTGGGCAATGCCTTCGTCAGCTCGGCCTCGCGTGCCTACGACGTTGAGGATCTGACGTCGCCGGCGTTGCCCAGTGGGCGCTCAGTGGTGTACTTCGCCCAGCGGCTGTTCCAGAAGGTCATCTACCCGGAGTCTGGCCTGGCTGGCGACAACCTCAAGGTGATGGCTGACAAGAAGCGCGCGCTGACGGTGAGCTTCGCCGTGGCGTCGCTGGGTAGCCTCGTCATCATCGGCGGCTGGTATCACTACTACGCMATCAACCGCGACAAGGCGGTCAGCGTGCTGGAGCGCAGCCGTGCATACAGCGCCCATGCCCTCGACGGCAAGGACGATCCCACCGGGCGCAACTTGCTGCAACCGCTGGATCAGATCCGCAGCGCGGTTACCGTCTACGGCGACTATCGCGACGCCTGGCCGGTGCTGACCGACCTGGGCCTGTACCAGGGCCGGAAGATTGGGCCGAAGGTGGATCAGGCCTACCTGAAACTGTTGTCGCAGCGTTACCTGCCCGCGCTGGCAGGCGGCGTGATGCAGACGCTGGACGCGCCGAACGCGAACGCCGACGGCCAGCTGGCCGCGCTACGGGTCTACCGCATGATCGAGGATCGGCCCAACCGGCGGCCGCCGGTCGTCGAGGACTGGATGGCGAAGCAGTGGCAGGCCGCATTCCMGGGCGAGGACGGCGTGCAGCGTGCCCTGATGCGTCATCTCGATTACGCCATGAAGTACGCTGACACCGACCTGCCGCAGTACCGCGCGCAGGTGGCTGAGATACAGCGCCAACTGCGGCAGATTCCCATGCCGCAGCGGGTCTACATGACCATGCGCCGCCAATCCGGGGACACCTTGCGCAACCCGTTGGACCTGCGCAACGAGATCGGCACCGCGTTCGATGTCATCTACCAGCCAGTGAGCGCCGCCGACGGCACGAAGATCGATGCGCTGCTCACCGCCAAGGGTTACCGCGGCTACTTCGCGCAGCGCAGCCAGGACTTGACCGAACTGGCGATGATCGACCAATGGGCGCTGGGCGAGCGTCGCAACATCGACTACTCGGAGGCCGACAAGCGGGCCCTGGCGGAGCGCATCCGGGCCATCTATAGCCGCGACTACATMGACACCTGGCAACGCGGCATCAATCGCCTTGAAGTGAGGGACTTTGCTGATATTGCCGATGCAGCCGACGTGCTTGGCAGCGTGACCAGTCCCGCGGCGCCGCTGCGCAGGCTGGTGGAGACGGTACGCGACAACAGCGAACTCGGCATCGCGGCGAGCGCAGCGGCGGTGGCCGCGGCCTCGACGTCGGGGGTGGCCGCTGCACCGCTGGCGGAGAAGGCGGCGGCGGTCGAGTCGAGCAATGTGCCCGCGCCGATCATCGGCATCACGCATGCCTTTGCGCCCCTGAGCCAGTTGCTGGTGGCCAAGGGGGAGCGGCCGTCCTATCTGGATGAGACMACGCTCGCGGTTGGCGCTGTGTACGACGCCGTCAAGCGCGTCCAGGACAGCCCCAACCAGGGCAAGGCGGCCCTGAGCCTGGTGATCGACCGCTTCTCGCTGAAGGGCACGGACCCCTTCGGCAACCTGCAGCGGATCGCCGCGGGACTGCCCGAGCCGCTGAACCAGCAGGTCAAGAAGCTGGCCGACGAGTCATCCCAGGTCGTGCTGATCGCGGCGCTGCGCGAACTGGAGCAGCGCTGGGATGCCGACGTCTATCGTTTCTACCGCGAACGCCTGGCGAGTCGCTATCCGTTCAACGCGGCCAGCCGGGAAGACGCCTCGCTGGACGACTTCACCGCCTTCTTCGGCCCACAGGGACGTCTGCAGCAGTTCCGCGAGCAATATTTGAAACTGTTCCTGGACGACAACCTGGATGCCCTGTATTCGGAGCGCCGTGGTGGCTACCTGGTTCGTACCGATGTACTGACGCAACTTGAGGCGGCCGACAAGATACGCGATGCTTTCTTCAATAATCGCGGTGCACTTGGCGTGCAATTCACTGTCGAGCCGCTGGGCCTGACCCCCACGCGTCGTAGCAGCTCACTGAGCGTGGAGGGCCAACTGGTCACCTACAACCATGGCCCCACCATCGGTACCGGCCTGATCTGGCCCAACACGCTGGCCAACAACAACGAGAGCCGGATTACCCTGGTCAACGGCGGCGGCAATAGCAGCGGCTTGGTGTACAAGGGGTCCTGGTCGATGTACCGCCTGCTCAGCCAGGCTCGCCTGAACGGTGCAACCGCCACCAGCGTGGACCTGAGCTTCATGTCCAGCGACGGAGGCATGCGCTATCGCATCACCGCGGAGAAGAGCAACAACCCCTTCACTACTCCKCTATTCAAGGGATTCGTCCTGCCGCGCACCTTGCTGCAGGAAAGCCCGCCGTCAAACGCGACGGTGAGGAAGACGGCCAGGGGCAAGCAGGAGCGTTCGCTGTGAACGCTGCCATCGGTGGTTCGCTTGCGGATGCGCGCACGGTGTTTCGCGTGGATTGGCGGAGCTCCCTGCTCACGGGGAATCTGTGCGGGGGCTGGCGGACTTTCCGCCGAATGGGTCAATGGAAGCGTATGGCGATGCCGCGGGGCAGTGTGCCCCGCGTGGCTGCCACTATCATCCAGCGTCTGGCCAGGCCATAGCKCCGCCCGTGATAGAGACCGTGGCCGAATGCCAGCGACGGCCACGGTCACTCCTTCAATCCACCAGCCAGCCGCCGTCGCCTTCGACCAAGGTACCACCGTGGCTGGTGGTGTCGCCTTGGCGCGCCACGGCCTTGTCTTCGACGGTGGCAACAGCGGAGCCACTGACAATCACCGCGCCACAACTGATCTTGTCACCGACGCGGGCGATCGCGCGGCCACCGACATTGGCTTTGGCGGCGCCGCTGATGACAGTGCCAGGGCCATGGATGGGACAGGAATGGCGATGGCCGACGAGAACGACGGGTTGCATAGGGTTATCTCCTAAGAAAAGTTGCACTCATACAGGGGCGCTGATTTGTGGGCATCGGCTTTTTGGACAACCTTTGGTCGGTGTTGTGGCACGCTCGGTTAAGCTGCACGATMATCCGCCCCCGGTATCGGCCACTTCGCCGCGAGGGGGGCACGAAGCGACCGGTGCGCGTCGGACCGACTCACGTCCTCGGGAGGAACGAATGCGCACAGGACGCTTGGCCGAAGGTGCGCAGAAGCAAATGGAGCACATGCGAGTTCATTTCCATGTTTGTGGGCCACTCCTCGGCGACCATCAGTGATGGCGGCAATGCATGCGAGAGCGCACAAGGTCAGGGTTCCTCGAAGACGTGCGGATCACAGGTTTCGAGACTCGGGTCAACGTTGTAGCCGAATGCGGTATACAGCCATGTTTCGCGTTGTTTTCCGCTAAAGACGAGCAGGTTCAGGCCTTCGGTGCCAAGGCACGCCTCGATATGGTGGGTTGCGCCTGCCTGGTCGACTGCCTGCAAGCTCGTGCTTCGTGATTGTTTGGCCTTGGATACGCCACGCGCGTTCCAGATCGCCGCGCCGACGAAGTTCCCCTTGTAGGCAGCTTGCCCGGAAAGGTTGATGGCATACCGATAAATCGGCTGGCTCGTCAGGGCGCCGATGACGGGCTGCTCGGCGATTTCGGGGCGCCCTAGCATGTCGGCGCCAACGCTGATGCAGCACGCTGCGCTGCCGCTTCTGTCGGGGTACTGCAGCCTTAGGTGCTGTCCCGGCGCAATGCTGGCTTCGGTGGTGTAAAGATAGCTGCGTCCGCTGGCCTGGCTAAGAAGCCCAGCTTTCAGCGGTGATGGCGGGGCGGACGACGTCGCGCCGGCGGCTAWCGTCGATGGAACGAGCGTGAGAATAACCAGCATTCGCTTCATGACATTGACTCCATCAATGACCGTCGTCGGACCAGTGCGGCGGATCGCTAACCAGCTTGATGACGCCGTAGCTGGCACCTACGGTGTGGAGTTGTGCCGTGCTCTGGATCACCGTGGTGTTGCCAGAAGCATTCATGATGGACCGGTTGATCATGCCGCTAATTGTCATGTCGATGGCACGCTTTTGCGTATGCCGGCTGGTCAATGCCGCCGAATGCGCCATGTGATACCCGTTGACCATCGCTTGCGCGCCTCGCCTAGCCGCATCGAGATCCGCCACGCCTTGCTCATTCCGGTGAGCCCAGTCGATGTTAACGCCTTCATATGCCGGTATGTTCTCGGGCGACGTGCCTTGTGGCGATCGCCCATGCGTAGTGCAATAGATACCTTCATCGAGCGACAGCATATTGGCCATCGCCTGCTCGTAGTGGATGCCGCAATGTACGCCGGACGGTCCCAATGGGAAGTAACCGCTGGAGGCCAGTGCGAGCGCGTCGTAGTAGACGCTCGCATCACGTACATCCTTGCCGGCCTTGTCTTTGAACGGAAACTTGAACGAAGGCATAGTTACTCCGTGCGCTTACGCGTCGCCCGAGAAGGAGAGCAAGAAGTCGCCATCCGGCTCTTCGCCGGGCGCGGGAGCGCTCGACAGCGACAATGAACTGCCAGCACCACCGCCCTGCATGCTGATCTGCCCCTTGAAATGCAGTTGTTTCCCTTTCAGGGTGATGCCGCTGCTGTCGATGGTGATGGTGCCGCCGGGGCCGCGCAGGCGGGCCACCTGGCCGGCCTGTAGTTCGTAGCGGGCGGTCATGCGCTCGATGCTCTGCCCGGCCTGCAGCTTGTCGTGGCCCTGCACGGTGGTTTCGCAGTGCCCGCCAATCTCCACCCAGTGGTTGGCAGTGGTTGGC
>NZ_JBFTLQ010000104.1:0-23335 GCF_056396525.1 Cupriavidus sp. 05T41 | reverse complement strand
ATCACCGTCAAGCTGATCGCCCCGATCGCCATGGAAGAAGGCCTGCGTTTCGCCATCCGTGAAGGCGGTCGTACCGTCGGCGCCGGCGTCGTGGCAAAGATCCTCGACTGATAAGGTCGATCAGCGGATACGGCACCAACCGGCCGTATCCGTTGCCAGAGGGGTTKGCGCCAGCGCCGACCCCAAAGTTGTTTTAGGGGTATAGCTCAAYTGGCAGAGCGTCGGTCTCCAAAACCGAAGGTTGKRGGTTCGATTCCCTCTGCCCCTGCCAATTCAATCAGCCGCGTCGCGATAGAGTATCGTGACGCGGCTTAGTCTCGTTTGCGAAACATGGCCAATCCCAACGTTGAAACCGTGAACGCCTCCAGCGGCAAGTTGTTGCTGGGCGTGGCGGTGCTACTGGTGGTTGCCGGCGTCATCGGTTTCTATGCCCTGGCACAGCAGCCCTCCTATGTGCGCGGCGCCGCGCTGTTCGGCGGCATCGCACTGGGCGTGGTGGTCGCGCTGGTCTCGGCGCCGGGCAAGGACTTCATCGGATTCGCCAAGGAATCCTATCGCGAAGTCCGCAAGGTCGTTTGGCCCACCCGCAAGGAAGCTGGCCAGATGACGGGCTTGGTGTTCGTCTTCGTCGTGATCATGGCCGTGTTCTTGTGGTCTGCGGACAAGCTCATCGAGTGGGTCATCTTTTMGCTCGTGCTTGGCTGGAAATGAAGGATAGGACATGACGGATAACGCACAACAGGAAGTMCCCGCAGCGGAATCGCCTTCGTCGAAGAAGCGCTGGTACGTGGTGCACGCTTATTCCGGCATGGAAAAGAGCGTACAGCGCGCGCTGCAGGAGCGCATCGAGCGCGCCGAGATGCAGGACAAGTTCGGCCGCATCCTGGTGCCGTCGGAAGAAGTGATCGAGATCAAGGGCGGGCAGAAGTCCGTTACCGAGCGCCGTTTCTTCCCCGGCTACGTGCTSGTSGARATGGAAATGACCGACGAAACCTGGCACCTGGTGAAGAACACCAGCAAGGTCACCGGTTTCGTGGGCGGTGCGCGCAACCGCCCGAGCCCGATTTCCCAGAAGGAAGTCGACAAGATCATGACCCAGATGCAGGAAGGGGTCGAGAAGCCGCGTCCCAAGACGCTGTTCGAAGTGGGCGAAATGGTGCGCGTCAAGGACGGCCCGTTCACCGACTTCAACGGCAATGTCGAGGAAGTGAACTACGAGAAGTCGCGCCTGCGTGTCTCGGTCACGATCTTGGGACGCGCTACCCCGGTCGAACTCGAGTTCGGCCAGGTCGAGAAGGTCTAAGGATTTTCGGCCGTCGCCGGCCCGCAAGGCAGACGACGGGCGAAAGGGCGGGTCGAGAGGCCGCGCCCAAAGAGGAGCGTGAGGTCGTGCCAGCGGCACGGCGACAGCGCGTTACGACTCAACAGGATCCTTTTCAAAAGTGAAGGATCCGGATTGGAGTAAAGATGGCCAAGAAGATCATTGGCTTTATCAAGCTGCAAATTCCGGCTGGTAAGGCAAATCCCTCCACGCCCGTGGGCCCGGCACTGGGTCAGCGCGGTCTGAACATCATGGAGTTCTGCAAGGCGTTCAACGCGMAGACCCAAGGCATGGAACCCGGCCTGCCGGTGCCGGTGGTGATTACCGCCTTCGCCGACAAGAGCTTCACGTTCGTGATGAAGTCGCCCCCGGCGACCGTGCTGATCAAGAAGGCTGCCGGCCTGACCAAGGGTTCGGCCAAGCCGCACACCGACAAGGTCGGCAAGATCACCCGCGCCCAGGCTGAAGAAATCGCCAAGGCAAAGAACGCTGACCTGACCGCTGCCGATCTGGACGCTGCCGTGCGTACCATCGCTGGCTCGGCTCGTTCGATGGGCATCACCGTGGAGGGTCTGTAAATGGCTAAGCTTTCGAAGCGCGCAGCCGCCAACAAGGCGAAGATCGAGCGCACCAAGTTCTACCCGATCGACGAGGCCCTGGGCCTGGTGAAGGGATGCGCATCGGCCAAGTTCGACGAATCGATCGACGTGGCCGTCCAGCTCGGCATCGATGCGAAGAAGTCGGACCAGGTGGTTCGCGGTTCCGTGGTGCTGCCTGCCGGTACCGGCAAGTCGGTGCGCGTGGCTGTGTTCGCGCAAGGCGAAAAGGCTGAAGCTGCCAAGGCAGCCGGTGCCGATATCGTCGGCATGGAAGACCTGGCMGAGCAAGTCAAGGCCGGTAACCTGAACTTCGACGTGGTGATCGCCTCGCCGGACACGATGCGTATCGTYGGTACGCTGGGYCAGATCCTCGGCCCGCGCGGCCTGATGCCGAACCCGAAGGTTGGCACGGTGACTCCCGACGTGGCCCAGGCCGTGAAGAACGCCAAGGCTGGTCAGGTGCAATACCGCGTCGACAAGGCCGGTATCATCCACGCCACCATCGGCCGTCGTTCGTTCCAGGACGCCGACCTGAAGCGCAACCTGAGCGCACTGATCGAAGCGCTGGTGAAGTCGAAGCCGGCCACGAGCAAGGGCGTGTACCTGCGCAAGATCGCCGTTTCGTCCACCATGGGCGTTGGCGTGCGCGTGGAACAGGGCTCGCTGTCGGCCTGAGGCTGGCGGCAAGGCACCGGGCGGACCCGATAACGTCGCCCGGCGCAAAGAATTGAAGATCCCGGCCCCAGGCCGGGATCGTCTCCAAGCCGGCGCAGGGCCTGAACAGGCACTGTGCGGAGCAAGGAGCAAGGCTTTGGGCAGTGGTGCCCGCCGGCGCGCAAGCGCGGCAGGCATCGCTGGTTATCAAAGACCGCTGGTGGCGGGCGTGGCCGAAGTCTGGCCGGCTCGCCTTAATCGGACGGAACGTACGCGACAGGGCTCTGGCCCTGCAGCCACGTCCCCCGCCCCACCAGCGCAGATGGCGCACCCGAGGGATTGGAGAATCCGGGCAATGACCCGGGTGATTCGGGCCAATCGGACGCCGTTCGTTTGGACTGATGTGCGTGCCCCGGACGATCCGGGGGACAAGCATCGTTTTGGAGCTCAACCGTGCCACTCAATATTGAAGATAAGAAGGCCGTCGTTGCTGAGGTTTCGGCGCAAGTCGCTAAAGCTCAGACCATCGTCGTGGCCGAATATCGCGGCATTGCGGTTGGCGATCTGACCAAGCTGCGCGCCAAGGCCCGCGAGCAAGGCGTGTACCTGCGCGTTCTGAAGAACACGCTGGCCCGCCGCGCCGTGGAAGGCACGCCGTTTGCMGGCCTCGCAGAGCAAATGACCGGCCCGCTGATCTACGGTATTTCCGAAGATGCAGTGTCGTMGGCCAAGGTTCTGAACGACTTTGCCAAGACCAACGACAAGCTGGTTCTGCGTGCAGCGTCGTACGACGGCAACGTGCTCGATGCTGCTGCCGTCAAGGCACTGGCCTCGATCCCGAGCCGTGACGAACTGATTGCTCAGCTGCTTGGCGTGATGCAGGCACCGGTGTCGGGCTTCGCCCGTCTGCTGGCCGCCCTGTCCGCCAAGAAGAGCGAAGGCGCCCCTGCCGAAGGCGAAGGCGCTGCTGCCGCCGCCGAGAGCGAAGGCGCTGCTGCTTAAGGCGCAAGCCCCCGCAGCCTGGCTCATCAAGATCGCATTACCGATACCGAATCACATTTAGCAGGAGTATTCCAAATGGCAATCAGCAAAGACGACATCCTCGAAGCCGTAGGCGCGATGTCCGTAATGGAACTGAACGACCTGGTCAAGGCGTTCGAAGAAAAGTTTGGCGTGTCCGCCGCTTCGATGGCCGTGGCTGCTGCCCCGGGCGCTGGCGCTGCCGCTGTCGAAGAGCAAACCGAGTTCAACGTTATCCTGTCGGAAATCGGCGCGAACAAGGTTGGCGTGATTAAGGCTGTCCGCGAAATCACCGGCCTGGGCCTGAAGGAAGCCAAGGACCTGGTCGACGGCGCACCGAAGGCTGTCAAGGAAGGCGTGGACAAGGCTGCTGCAGCCGACGCCAAGAAGAAGCTGGAAGACGCCGGCGCAAAGGTCGAAGTCAAGTAAGCTGTGCTCGCGTGCCATTTTCCGGCACGCGAATGGGGCTGGCAAAGGGAGTTTCCCGGCGCCAGCCTTTTTGCGCTTCTGCGATGAGTGTTTTATCCGGCACCCAGAACCGCGAAGTACCGTAGGCAAGACGTCAGAAAATGGCGCAATCGATGCTTGAACGCATGGGCTCGTGCCTAAGCTTCAGCAGAGGCCAAACATCAGTGGCACACTAAGTGGTTGCTGATGTTTGTCTTCTGAACCGACTGCAGAAGACAAGTTTGGTCGGGTGTCCCCCGGGCCGGCATGGCGCATCGCGTCGTAGCTGCCGGCTCGCAGCGTGCGGACACCGTCAGCCAGAGGTTGGTAGCGGCCAACCGCCAAATCCCCTCCCAGTCGCTGAACACCTCAGGTGCTGCGCCAGGTCCAGCCAGCCCCTGCGATGATTCGGAGATCCCATGGCGTACAGCTTCACCGAAAAGAAGCGCATTCGCAAAAGTTTTGCGAAGCGCGCGACGGTTCACCAGGTTCCTTTCCTGCTTGCCACCCAGATTGAATCCTACACTCAGTTTCTGCAAGAGGATACGCCACCCTCGCGTCGCAAAACAGAGGGCCTGCAAGCGGCATTCAGCGCAATCTTCCCGATTGTGTCGCACAACGGGCTCGCCCGCATGGAGTTCGTCTCCTACCATCTTTMCAACCCGCCGTTCGACGTCAAGGAATGTCAACAGCGTGGCCTGACCTTCCACTCGGCCCTGCGCGCGAAGGTGCGCCTGATCATCAACGATCGCGAAAACCCGGGCAAGGTCAAGGAAGTAAAGGAACAGGAAGTCTACATGGGCGAAATTCCGCTCATGACGTCGACCGGTTCGTTCGTGATCAACGGTACCGAGCGCGTGATCGTCTCGCAGCTCCACCGTTCGCCGGGCGTGTTCTTCGAACACGACAAGGGCAAGACCCACAGCTCGGGCAAGCTGTTGTTCTCGGCTCGTATCATCCCCTACCGCGGTTCGYGGCTCGACTTCGAGTTCGACCCGAAGGACATCCTGTACTTCCGTGTCGACCGCCGCCGCAAGATGCCGGTGACGATCCTGCTGAAGTCGATTGGCCTGACGCCCGAACAGATCCTCGCGCATTTCTTCGTGTTCGACAACTTCACGCTGCAGTCGGAAGGCGCGCAGATGGAGTTCGTGCCCGAGCGCCTGCGCGGTGAAGTCGCGCGCTTCGACATCGCCGACAAGAACGGCCGCGTCGTGGTGGAGAAGGACAAGCGTATCAACGCCAAGCACATCCGCGACCTGGACTCGGCCGGCACCAAGCTGATCAGCGTGCCGGAAGACTACCTGCTGGGCCGCGTGCTGGCCAAGAACATCATCGACCCGGACACCGGCGAGGTGATTGCCAACGCCAACGACGAACTCACCGAGACCGTCCTGGAGAACCTGCGCGAAGCCGGCGTCAAGCAGATCCAGACGCTGTACACCAACGACCTGGACCAGGGTCCGTACATGTCGCAGACCCTGCGCGTGGACGACACCGCCGACCAGACCGCTGCGCGTATCGCCATCTACCGCATGATGCGTCCCGGCGAGCCGCCGACCGAAGACGCGGTGGAAGCCCTGTTCCAGCGCCTGTTCTACAGCGAAGAGTCGTACGATCTGTCGGGCGTTGGCCGCATGAAGGTCAACAGCCGYCTGKSSCGCCCGAGCGGCGARGGCAGCATGGTGCTGCAGGACGAGGACATCCTCGAGACCATCAAGATCCTGGTCAACCTGCGCAACGGCAAGGGCGAGGTCGATGACATCGACCACCTGGGCAATCGTCGCGTGCGTTGCGTCGGCGAACTCGCGGAAAACCAGTTCCGCGCCGGCCTCTCGCGCGTGGAGCGCGCCGTCAAGGAACGTCTGGGCCAGGCCGAGACCGAAAACCTGATGCCGCACGACCTGATCAACTCGAAGCCGATTTCCTCGGCGATCCGCGAGTTCTTCGGTTCGTCGCAGCTGTCGCAGTTCATGGACCAGACCAACCCGCTGTCCGAGATCACGCACAAGCGCCGTGTCTCCGCACTGGGCCCGGGCGGTCTGACGCGCGAACGCGCAGGCTTCGAAGTCCGCGACGTGCACCCGACCCACTATGGCCGCGTGTGCCCGATCGAAACACCGGAAGGCCCGAACATCGGCCTGATCAACTCGCTGGCACTGTACGCCCGCCTGAACGAATACGGCTTCCTGKAAACGCCGTACCGCAAGGTCGTCGACAGCAAGCTGACCGACCAGGTCGACTACCTGTCGGCCATCGAGGAAGGCAAGTACGTGGTGGCGCAGGCCAACGCGACGGTGGACGCCGACGGCACCCTCATCGACGAACTGGTGTCGTCGCGTGAAGGCAGCGAGCGTGAAACCCGCATGGTCACGCCGGACCGCGTGCAGTACATCGACGTGGCGCCGTCGCAGATCGTCTCGGCCGCGGCATCGCTGGTGCCGTTCCTCGAGCACGATGACGCGAACCGTGCACTGATGGGCGCGAACATGCAGCGTCAGGCCGTGCCTTGCCTGCGTCCGGACAAGCCGCTGGTGGGTACCGGCATCGAGCGTACCGTCGCGGTCGACTCGGGTACCGCCGTGCAGGCCACCCGTGGCGGCGTGGTGGACTACGTCGATGCGATGCGTATCGTGATCCGTGTGAACGACGACGAAGCCGTTGCAGGCGAAGTCGGCGTGGACATCTACAACCTGATCAAGTACACGCGCTCGAACCAGAACACCAACATCAACCAGCGTCCGATGGTCAAGGTCGGTGATTTCGTCGCCCGCGGCGACGTGATCGCCGACGGCGCCTCGACCGACCTGGGCGAGCTCGCGCTCGGCCAGAACATGCTGGTGGCGTTCATGCCGTGGAACGGCTACAACTTCGAAGATTCGATCCTGATCTCCGAACGCGTGGTCGCCGAAGACCGCTATACCTCGATCCACATCGAGGAACTGTCGGTCGTCGCCCGCGACACCAAGCTGGGACCGGAAGAAATCACGCGCGACATCTCCAACCTCGCCGAAGCGCAACTGGCGCGCCTGGACGAGTCCGGCATCACCTACATCGGTGCCGAAGTGGAAGCCGGCGACGTGCTGGTCGGCAAGGTCACGCCCAAGGGCGAGACCCAGCTGACCCCGGAAGAAAAGCTGCTGCGCGCGATCTTCGGCGAGAAGGCTTCGGACGTGAAGGACACCTCGCTGCGCGTGCCGTCGGGCATGAGCGGCATCGTGATCGACGTCCAGGTCTTCACCCGCGAAGGCGTGACGCGCGACAAGCGCGCCCAGTCGATCATCGACGACGAACTCAAGCGCTACCGCCTGGACCTGAACGACCAGCTGCGTATCGTGGAAGGCGACGCCTTCCAGCGTCTGGAACGCCTGCTGCTCGACAAGACCGTCAACGGCGGCCCGAAGAAGCTGGCCAAGGGCGCCAAGCTGACCCACGAGTACCTGGCCGACCTGGACAAGTACCACTGGTTCGACATCCGCCCGGCCGACGAGGAAGTCGCTGCCCAGCTGGAAGCCGTCAAGGAAGCCATCGAGCAGAAGCGCCACGAGTTCGACCTGGCCTTCGAAGAGAAGCGCAAGAAGCTCACGCAGGGCGACGAACTGCCGCCGGGCGTGATCAAGATGGTCAAGGTGTACCTGGCCGTCAAGCGCCGCCTGCAGCCTGGCGACAAGATGGCCGGCCGTCACGGCAACAAGGGTGTGGTGTCGAAGATCGTCCCGATCGAAGACATGCCCTACATGGCTGACGGCACGCCTGCCGACATCGTGCTGAACCCGCTCGGCGTGCCGTCGCGGATGAACGTGGGCCAGATCCTGGAAACCCACCTGGGCTGGGCCGCGCGCGGCCTGGGCCTGCGTATCGGCAGCATGCTCAAGGCACAGGCCAAGGCACAGGAGCTGCGCAAGCTGCTGGCCCAGGTCTACAACGAGAGCGGCAAGCCGGAAGACCTCGACAGCCTGAGCGACGCCGAAATTCTGGAACTGGCCACCAACCTGAAGAAGGGTGTGCCGTTCGCCACGCCGGTGTTCGACGGTGCGCACGAGGACGAAATCCGCCGCATGCTGGACCTGGCTTACCCGGAAGAGATCGCCAAGGACATGGGCCTGACCGCTTCCAAGCAACAGGTCACGCTGCACGACGGCCGTACCGGCGAAGCGTTCGAGCGTCCGGTGACGCTGGGCGTGATGCACATGCTGAAGCTGCACCACTTGGTCGACGACAAGATGCATGCGCGTTCGACCGGCCCGTACTCGCTGGTGACCCAGCAGCCGCTGGGTGGTAAGGCGCAGTTCGGTGGCCAGCGTTTCGGTGAGATGGAAGTGTGGGCGCTGGAAGCTTATGGCGCCTCCTACGTGCTGCAGGAAATGCTGACGGTCAAGTCCGATGACGTGAACGGCCGKACCAAGGTCTACGAGAACATCGTCAAGGGCGAGCACTCGATCGATGCCGGCATGCCGGAATCGTTCAACGTGCTGGTGAAGGAAATCCGCTCGCTGGGTATCGACATCGATCTCGATCGCTACTGATCGAGAGCGCGCGGGAGGCCGGTCGCGGCCAGCCTCCCGCCGATTGCCCGCTACGGATTTCCCACAGAATGAATGCCGCGGGCCCGACATGACGTCGGGCTGGCGGCGAAACAAGGAGTTGCAATGAAAGCATTGCTCGATCTCTTTAAGCAGGTTCAGCAGGAAGAGCAGTTCGACGCGATCAAGATMGGCCTGGCTTCGCCGGAGAAGATCCGTTCGTGGTCGTACGGTGAAGTGAAGAAGCCGGAAACGATCAACTACCGCACGTTCAAGCCCGAGCGCGATGGCTTGTTCTGCGCCAAGATCTTTGGMCCGATCAAGGACTACRAGTGCCTGTGCGGCAAGTACAAGCGCCTCAAGCACCGTGGCGTGATCTGCGAGAAGTGCGGCGTCGAAGTGACGCTGGCCAAGGTGCGCCGCGAGCGCATGGGCCACATCGAACTGGCTGCGCCGACCGCGCACATCTGGTTCCTGAAGTCGCTGCCGTCGCGTCTGGGCATGGTGCTCGACATGACGCTGCGCGACATCGAGCGCGTGCTGTACTTCGAGGCATTCGTGGTGCTCGAGCCCGGCATGACCCCGCTCAAGAAGAGCCAGATCATGTCCGAGGACGACTACATCGCCAAGTGCGAGGAGTACGGCGAGGGCGAGTTCGTGGCCATGATGGGCGCCGAAGGCATCCGTGAACTGCTGCGTGGCATTGACATCGAAAAGCAGATCGAAACGATCCGCGCCGAGCTGCAGGCCACCGGTTCCGAAGCCAAGATCAAGAAGTTCGCCAAGCGCCTGAAGGTGCTCGAGGCGTTCCAGCGCTCAGGCATCAAGCCCGAGTGGATGATCCTGGAAGTGCTGCCGGTGCTGCCGCCCGAGCTGCGTCCGCTGGTGCCGCTGGACGGCGGCCGCTTCGCGACCTCGGACCTGAACGACCTGTATCGCCGCGTCATCAACCGTAACAACCGCCTGAAGCGCCTGCTGGAACTGAAGGCGCCCGAGATCATCGTGCGCAACGAAAAGCGCATGCTGCAGGAAGCGGTCGACTCGCTGCTGGACAACGGCCGTCGCGGCAAGGCGATGACCGGCGCCAACAAGCGTCCGCTGAAGTCCCTGGCTGAAATGATCAAGGGCAAGGGCGGCCGTTTCCGTCAGAACCTGCTGGGCAAGCGCGTCGACTACTCGGGCCGTTCGGTCATCGTGGTGGGCCCGACGCTCAAGCTGCACCAGTGCGGCCTGCCCAAGCTGATGGCGCTCGAGCTGTTCAAGCCCTTCATTTTCCACAAGCTGGAAACGATGGGCATCGCCACCACCATCAAGGCGGCGAAGAAGGAAGTGGAAAGCCAGACCGCGGTGGTGTGGGACATCCTCGAAGAGGTGATCCGCGAGCATCCGGTCATGCTGAACCGCGCGCCGACGCTGCACCGCCTGGGTATCCAGGCGTTCGAGCCGGTGCTGATCGAAGGCAAGGCCATCCAGCTGCACCCGCTCGTCTGCGCGGCGTTCAACGCCGACTTCGACGGTGACCAGATGGCTGTGCACGTCCCGCTGTCGCTGGAAGCGCAGATGGAAGCCCGCACCCTGATGCTGGCCTCCAACAACGTGCTGTTCCCGGCCAACGGCGACCCCTCGATCGTGCCGTCGCAAGACGTGGTGCTGGGTCTGTACTACACGACCCGCGACAAGATCAATGGCAAGGGCGAAGGCCTGACGTTTGCCGACATCAGCGAAGTGATCCGCGCCTACGAGAACAAGGAAGTCGAGCTGGCTTCCCGCGTGAACGTGCGTATCACCGAGTATGAGCTGGTGGACAAGKACGCCGTGGGCGATGCCCGCTTCGCGCCCAAGATCACGCTGCAGGCCACCACGGTCGGCCGCGCGATCATGTCCGAGATCCTGCCGAAGGGCCTGCCTTTCTCGGTGCTGAACAAGCCGCTGAAGAAGAAGGAAATCTCGCGCCTGATCAACACCGCGTTCCGCAAGTGCGGCCTGCGCGAAACCGTGATCTTCGCCGACAAGCTGCTGCAGTCGGGCTTCCGCCTGGCAACGCGCGCCGGTATCTCGATCGCCATCGACGACATGCTGGTGCCGCCGCAGAAGGAAAAGATCATTTCCGACGCGGCAGCCAAGGTCAAGGAATACGACAAGCAGTACATGTCGGGCCTGGTGACCGACCAGGAGCGTTACAACAACGTCGTGGACATCTGGGGCGCCGCCGGCGACCAGGTGGGCAAGGCGATGATGGAACAGCTCCAGCACGAAGACGTGGTCGACCGCGACGGCAATACCGTCAAGCAGGACTCGTTCAACTCGATCTACATGATGGCCGACTCGGGTGCGCGTGGTTCCGCTGCGCAGATCCGTCAGCTGGCCGGCATGCGGGGCCTGATGGCCAAGCCGGATGGCTCGATCATCGAAACGCCGATTACGGCGAACTTCCGTGAAGGCCTGAACGTTCTGCAGTACTTCATCTCCACCCACGGCGCCMGTAAGGGTCTGGCCGACACGGCACTGAAGACCGCSAACTCGGGTTACCTGACCCGTCGTCTGGTCGACGTGACGCAGGATCTGGTGGTGGTGGAAGACGATTGCGGCACCACCAACGGCGTGGCCATGAAGGCCCTGGTCGAAGGCGGTGAAGTGATCGAAGCCCTGCGCGACCGTATCCTCGGCCGTGTGACGGTGAGCGACGTGGTGAACCCTGAAACCCAGGAAACCGCGATCGAAACCGGCACCCTGCTGGACGAAGACCTGGTMGACATGATCGACGCCCTGGGCGTGGACGAAGTGAAGGTGCGCACCCCGCTGTCGTGCGACACGCGCTACGGCCTGTGCGGCATGTGCTATGGCCGCGACCTCGGCCGCGGCGTGCTGGTGAACTCCGGCGAAGCGGTTGGCGTGATCGCCGCCCAGTCGATCGGCGAACCGGGCACGCAGCTGACCATGCGTACGTTCCACATCGGTGGCGCGGCATCGCGTGCGGCAGTGGCATCGAGCGTGGAAGCGAAGGCAACCGGTACCGTGCGTTTCACGGCGACCATGCGTTACGTCACCAACGCGAAGGGCGAGCTGATCGTCATTTCGCGTTCGGGCGAAGCGCTGATCACCGACGACCACGGCCGCGAGCGCGAGCGCCACAAGATCCMGTACGGCGCGACGCTGCTGGTGCAGGACGGCCAGGCCATCAAGGCTGGTACGCAGCTCGCAACGTGGGACGCACTGACGCGCCCGATCGTGTCGGAGTACACCGGCACGACCAAGTTCGAGAACGTCGAAGAAGGCGTGACCGTCGCCAAGCAGATGGACGAAGTCACCGGCCTGTCGACCCTCGTGGTGATCGACGCCAAGCGCCGCACGGCTGCCACCAAGGGCCTGCGCCCGCAGGTGAAGCTGCTCGACGCGAATGGCCAGGAAGTGAAGATCCCGGGCACGGACCACTCCGTGACCATCGGCTTCCAGGTCGGCGCGCTGATTACCGTGAAGGACGGCCAGCAGGTGCACGTGGGTGAAGTGCTTGCACGTATCCCGACCGAATCGCAGAAGACCCGCGACATTACCGGGGGTCTGCCGCGCGTGGCCGAACTGTTCGAAGCGCGTTCGCCGAAGGACGCCGCCGTGCTGGCGGAAGTCACCGGCACGACTTCGTTCGGCAAGGACACCAAGGGCAAGCAACGCCTGGTGATCACGGACCTGGACGGCAACGCCCACGAGTTCCTGATCGCCAAGGAAAAGCAGGTCCTGGTGCACGATGGTCAGGTGGTGAACAAGGGCGAAATGATCGTGGAAGGTCCGGCGGACCCGCACGACATCCTGCGCCTGAAGGGCATCGAGGAACTGGCGCAATACATCGTCGACGAAGTGCAGGACGTGTACCGTCTGCAGGGCGTGAAGATCAACGACAAGCACATCGAAGTGATCGTGCGCCAGATGCTGCGCCGCGTGCAGATCTCAGATGTGGGCGACACCAAGTTCATCCCGGGTGAACAGGTGGAGCGTTCGGAACTGCTCGACGAGAACGATCGCGTGATCGCCGAAGGCAAGCGTCCGGCCACGTACGAAAACCTGCTGCTCGGTATCACCAAGGCGTCGCTGTCCACCGACAGCTTCATCTCGGCGGCATCGTTCCAGGAAACCACCCGCGTGCTGACCGAAGCCGCGATCATGGGCAAGACCGACGACCTGCGTGGTCTGAAGGAAAACGTGATCGTCGGCCGTCTGATCCCGGCCGGTACCGGCCTGGCCTACCACCGCGCCCGCAAGGCGCGCGAGGCGGCCGAGCGCGAACGCGCCCAGGCGATCTCCGACGAAGAGCAGTCGCTCTTCATCGAGCCGCCGGTGGTGCCCGCGACGACGGAAGGCGAGGGCGACGCGGTCTGATTTCCATGACCACGTTCCATCCCGCCTGCTGAGTCACAGCGCAAGGCAGCAGATGTTGAAAAAGCCCGGCTTTCGAGCCGGGCTTTTTTTCGTCCGACGTTCCCGCATCGCGCATGGGGTCTTTCGGCAGCCTTTCATCATGCTTTCGCCCGCCTTTCAGCGGCCCGGCCGGGGTGTTGTCGCGCGTTTTCGGGAATCCCGCGGGATACGGCGGGATGCAGGCAAAAGCGGTTCAATTCGAAGCATTTGTCGGAAAGTCTGCCGAATTATTGCGAATTAAGAAATTAAAGACGCAACTCATTGACTTGACCCCTTCCGGCGATGCTCCTAGCATCCAGGCCAACCGCCTGTTTTGTTCGCAGCAAGAACCGGAGTTCGACAGGCGATACAAATCATCATCTTGTGGGGACAAGCAGTGAGCAAGATCGCAGGTTTCTTTACCGAAYTGATGCGCCGGTATTTGCCGGATCCTTTCGTTTTCGCCATCGCGCTGACGTTGTTGACCATGGCCATGGCGGTCCTGGTGGAAGGGCAGCCGGCCCCTGCGGTGATCCTGAGCTGGGGCAAGGGATTCTGGAACCTGCTGTCGTTCACGACGCAGATGGCGGTGATCCTGGCCATGGGCTATGTGCTCGCCACCGCGCCGCTGACCGACCGGCTGCTTGAGCGCATCGTCAGCGCTGTGCACACCCCGCGCGGCGCCGTGATCGTCGCCACCCTGGTCGGCGGCATCGGCAGCTACCTGAACTGGGGCTTCGGCCTGGTCATCGGCGGCATCATCGCCAAGAAGCTGGCCACCAAGGTGCGCGGCGTGCATTACCCGCTGATGATCGCCGCCGCATACAGCGGCTTCACCATGTACGGGCTGGGCCTGTCGGCCAGCATCCCGGTGCTGATCTCCACGCCGGGACACCCGCTCGAGAAATCGATGGGCGTGGTGCCGCTGTCCGAGACCATCTTCTCGCTGCCGATGCTGCTGACCAGCCTGGTGGTMATCGTGACCCTGCCGCTGCTCAATGCCTGGCTGCACCCGCGCAATCCCGCCGACGTGGTCGAGATCAAGCCCGAGGCCGCCGGCGGCAACGACGCTGCGCAAGGTTCCGCKCACAGCCTGGGCGTGGAGAACACGATCGCATCGAAGCTCAACAACAGCCGCATCCTGAGCCTGGCCATCGGCCTGTGCGGCGTGGGCTACGCCGCGCTGTACTTCCGCGCCGGCGGCTCGCTCGACCTGAACCTGATCAACTTCATGATCCTGTTCCTCGGGGTGCTGCTGCTGGGCACGCCGGTCAACTACGTGGCCAAGCTCAACGAAGGCATCAAGACGATTTCCGGCATCATCCTGCAATACCCGTTCTATGCCGGCATCATGGCCATCATGGCGGGCTCGGCGCTGGTGGACACGATCTCGCGCGTGTTTGTCGACATCGCCACGCCGCAGACACTGCCGTTCTGGGGCCTGATCAGCTCCTTCGTCATCAACTTCTTCGCGCCGTCCGGCGGCGGCCACTGGGTGATCCAGGGCCCGTTCATGATCGATGCGGCCAAGGCCATCGGCAGCTCGATCAGCCAGACCTCGATGTCGGTGATGCTCGGCAACGCKTGGAACGACCTSGTGCAGCCGTTCTGGATCCTGCCCGCGCTGGCGCTGTCCAAGCTCAGCCTGAAGGACGTGATGGGCTACACCGTGATCATGATGTTCTGGGTGGGCCTGGTGTATATCGGCGCCCTGCTGCTGTGGGGCACGCAGATCGGCTGAGTGCCTGCCGCGGCGTAGATCGTKATGCATTTCGCAACGAAGCAGACAAGACAGAGGAGACCATCATGCCGTTCCTGATCGAAACCTGGGACAAGCCCGCCCACCAGCACGTGCGCCAGGCCAACCGGGCATCCCACCTCGGATACCTCGAGGCCAACAAGGCGCTGCTGCTGGCGTGCGGCGCCAAGCTCAACGACGACGGCAGCGATGCCGGCGGCGGTTTCTACATCGTCGACCTGGAAACACGCGAAGCCACGCAGGCCTTCATCGACGCCGATCCCTTTGCCGCCGCCGGGCTGTTCGCCGAGGTGCGCATCACGCGCTGGCGCAAAGCCTATCTGGGCGGCGAGCGCTACATCTGAACCTGCGTCCGGGCGACGCCAGACCCGGCCCGCGCGCCGGCACGACGGCCTGCCCTGGCAGGCGCGCGCCGGTGCAATACCCGAGATCAACATGCGATGGAAGAACCGGCCGGACGGCTCCAACTGGGGCGATTTCGGCCCTGACGACCAGCTCGGTCGCCTGAACCTGATCAGCCCGGACAAGGTGCGCGACGCGGCGCGCGAGATCCGCACGGGCAACACCTTCAGCCTCTCGCTGCCGCTCGACATGCCCGGCGGCAATGCACTCAATGTGCGGCGCCATCCGCCGCAACTGCGCCCGACCTTCCGCGACGGCGTCGCCTACGTCAACTTCCCGCTGGCCAAGGTCGACGCCAGCGCCGTCGACGTGCTCAGCGACGACCAGGTCCTGCTGTCGCTGCAATATTCGACGCAGTGGGACGCGCTGGCGCATGTCGGCGCGTTGTTCGACGCCGATGGCGACGGCGTGGCCGAGCGCGTCTACTACAACGGCTTCCGCCCGAACCAGGACATCGTCGGCCCGGTCGACTATGCCGAAGCGGACGGCTTCGCCGCCCACGCATGCGGCCACGACCACAGCCATGCGCACGCGCTGGGCATCGAACGCTTTGCCGAGCACGGCGTCCAGGGCCGCGGCGTGCTGCTGGACCTGGCCGAATACCACGGGCGCGAGTTCGCCACCCTCGGCTACGACGCCCTCATGCGCGTGATCGAGGCCGACCACGTGGAGATCGGTGAGGGCGACATCCTGGTGCTGCGCACCGGTTTTGCCGAGATGGTGCTCGAAATGAACGGCACCCCCGACGCCGAGCGCCTGCACCATAGCTGCGTCGCGCTCGACGGGCGCGACGAGCGCCTGCTGCAGTGGATCACCGACAGCGGCATCGCCGCGCTGGCGGCCGACAACTATGCCGTGGAGCGCTTTCCCGCGCGCCCGGCCAGCGGCACCGCGCCGGCACTTCCCCTGCACCACCATTGCCTGTTCAAGCTCGGCCTGCCGCTGGGCGAGCTGTGGTACCTGCRCGAGCTGGCGGCATGGCTGCGCGCCAACGGCCGCACGCGCTTCTTCCTCAGCGCGCCGCCGCTGYGGTTGCCGGGCGCGCTCGGCTCGCCGCTGACGCCGGTCGCCACGGTGTGACCCTGCATTCGTCGAACGAAATACCACTTCCCGCAAAGCTCAGGAGATATTCATGTTGTTCATGGCCGAAATGACCGTCCGCATCCCGCATTCGCTCGATCCGCAATTCGTCGAGCAGCTCAAGCAGGACGAGAAGGCGCTGTCGCAGAAGCTGCAGCGCGAGGGCAAGTGGCGCCACCTGTGGCGCGTGGCCGGCCAGTATGCCAATGTCAGCATCTTCGACGTCAGGGACAACGACGAGCTGCACACGCTGCTGACTTCGCTGCCGCTCTACCCATACATGGACATTTCGGTAACGGCGCTGGCGCAGCACGGTTCGGCCATCGCGCAGAACTGAGCGGCGCCGCCACCCGTCCGCCGGACGATTCGMCGACCGATTCGCCGACCGACCGTTCCAACCCATCGATCCACCGGAGTTCCGCACCATGCCCCACGCAGATCTTTCCGACGTMCGCCTGCACTATCGCCTCGACGGCGATGCCAGCCTGCCGGTGCTCGTCCTGTCCAACTCGCTCGGCACCAGTCTCGACATGTGGCAGCCACAGGTGGCGGCGTTCTCGCAGCGCTACCGCCTGTTGCGCTATGACACGCGCGGCCATGGCGCGTCCTCGGTCACGCCCGGGCCTTACACCATCGCGCAACTGGKCCAGGATGTGACCGGCCTGCTGGACCACCTGCAGATCGAGCGCGCGCATTTCTGCGGCCTGTCGATGGGCGGCATCACCGGCATGTGGCTGGGCGTGCACCAGCCGCAGCGCATCGACCGCCTGGTGCTGTGCAATACGGCGGCCTACATCGGCCCGCCGGAGAACTGGACCAACCGCGCGGCGGCGGTCGAGCGCGACGGCGTGGCGTCGATCGCCGCGGCGGTCGTCGATAAATGGCTCACCCCAGGGTTTGCCGCGCAGCAGCCCGCGCTGGTGGCGTCGCTGCAGGCCATGCTGGGCGCGACCGACGCGGCCGGCTACGCCGCCAACTGCCGCGCGGTGCGCGATTCGGACCTGCGCGAGGCCATCCAGGCCATCGCGCGCCCGACGCTGGTGATCGCCGGTGCCAACGACCTGCCCACGCCGCCGCGCGATGGCGCCTTCCTGGCGCAGGCCATCCCCGGTGCGCGCTATGTCGAGCTGGAGCCGGCGGCGCACCTGTCCAACCTGGAGCAGGCCGAGCCGTTCACCAGGGCCGTGCTGGATTTCCTGCAGGGCTGATGCGGCGGGAGGCGGGCCGGCAGGCTTGCCGCTGCCCCCGCCGTCTCCCCGCGGCCATCCGCGCGAATGCKCAACGGTCGGAAACGTTTGTACCGTGCCCTTAGTGGTATGGTTACGCCTTTCCCGGCTAGCCGGGGCTTTTSTGGCTTCACCGCTTTCGTTTCCCTATGTCGCGCGCGCTGGCGATTCTCAAGGATGTATTCGGGTACCACGCCTTCCGCGGCCGGCAGGCCGAGATCATCGACCATGTGGCCGAGGGCGGCGACTGCCTGGTACTGATGCCGACCGGCGGCGGCAAGTCGCTGTGCTACCAGATTCCCGCACTGCTGCGGCAGCGCGCGGGGCAGGGCACCGGCATCGTGGTGTCGCCGCTGATCGCGCTGATGCAGGACCAGGTCGCCGCGTTGTCCGAGGCGGGCGTGCGCGCTGCCGTGCTGAACTCGACACTCAGCGGGGCCGAGGCCGCCGCGGTGGAGCGCGACCTGCTCGCCGGCCGCCTCGAGATCCTCTATGTGGCGCCCGAGCGGCTGATGACGCCGCGCTTCCAGGACCTGCTCGAGCGTACCCGTATCGGCGTATTCGCCATCGACGAGGCGCACTGCGTGTCGCAGTGGGGGCATGATTTCCGCCCGGAATATATCCAGTTGTCGGTGCTGCACGAGCGCTTTCCGTACGTGCCGCGCATCGCGCTCACCGCCACCGCGGACTCGGTCACGCGCGAGGAAATCGTCGAGMGCCTGGCGCTGCATGACGCGCGCGTCTTCGTCTCCAGCTTCGACCGCCCCAATATCCGCTACCGCATCGTCGAGAAGGACAACGCGCGCCAGCAGCTGCTGTCCTTTATCAAGGCCGAGCATCTGGCGGCGGACGGCACCCACGACAGCGGCATCGTCTACTGCCTGTCGCGCAAGAAGGTCGAGGACACGGCCAGCTGGCTGAGCAGTCACGGTCTCAACGCGCTGGCATACCACGCCGGCATGGACGCTGGCGTGCGCCAGCATCACCAGGCCCGTTTCCGCGAGGAAGAGGGCGTGATCATGGTCGCSACCATCGCCTTCGGCATGGGCATCGACAAGCCCGACGTGCGCTTCGTCGCCCACCTGGACCTGCCCAAGAGCATGGAAGGCTACTACCAGGAAACCGGGCGCGCCGGCCGCGACGGGCTGCCCGCCAGCGCGTGGATGGCCTATGGCCTGGGCGACGTGGTCCAGCAAAAGCGCATGATCGACGAGTCGGAGGCCGACGAGGCCCACAAGCGCGTCTCCTCGGCCAAGCTCGATGCCCTGCTGGGACTATGCGAAACCGCGGGCTGCCGGCGCGTGCGCATCCTGGCGTACTTCGACGAGGCCAGCGAGCCATGCGGCAACTGCGACACCTGCCTGGAGCCGCCCGCAACCTGGGACGGCACGCGCGAGGCGCAGATGGCGCTGTCCTGCGTCTATCGCACGGCGCAGGCCAGCCGCGTGCATTTCGGCGCGACCCACCTGGTCGACGTGCTGCGCGGCAACGCATCCGAGAAAGTGCGCCAGTGGGGGCATGACAAGGTGTCGACGTTCGGCATCGGCGCCGAKCGCACGGTCTCGGAATGGCACGCGGTCTTCCGCCAGCTGATCGCCCACGGCCTGCTGGTGATCGACCACGGCGGGCATGGCGCGCTGCTGCTGGGCGAGTCTGCCCGCGCCGTGCTCAAGGGCGAGATGCAGATCACGCTGCGCCGGCAGGCCAGCAAGCCTGGCCGCAGCGGCGAGCGCGCCGCGCGCGGCGGCGGCACGCGCACCGACCACACCGCGGACATGGATGCCGATGCGCTCGCCAACTGGGAGGCGCTGCGCAAGTGGCGCACCGAGACCGCGCGCGAACATGGCGTGCCGGCCTATGTGATCTTCCACGACGCCACGCTGGCCGAACTGGCGCGCAGCGCGCCGGACTCGCTGGTCGCGCTGGCCGAGGTGCCCGGCATCGGCGCGGCCAAGCTCGAGCGCTATGGCGACGCCCTCCTGGAGGCGCTGGGCTCGGTCTAGCAGGGCAGGCGGCGCCAAGGTATACGTATACGAAAGCGGCTTGACCGTTTACGGATCCCCTGCTAGCATGTCAGATTCGAGTTTTTGGCTTTGGATTTCGCTMGCCTGTCGGATTTGTGGCCTTCGGTTCGCAATCGGCAAGCCTGCCGGGGGATCAACGATGTTCCCGGCGGTGTGGTCGCAGTGGGATCCCTGGCGAGCTCGCGCTCTTTGGCCGTCTGTACTTCCACAGGTCCCGTCTCAAGAGCGCCCGCTCACTTTTCCCGCCCAAAACCCGTCGTTGCCCTTCCGGCCCATTGCTTGTGGCGGAGGGGTGTTTTTCCGTAAAACCAAGCTGGATTGAACAATGCCAACTATCAACCAACTGGTTCGCAAGCCGCGCGTCTCTGAAGTCGTCAAGAGCAAGAGCCCGGCGCTTGAGAACTRCCCCCAGCGTCGCGGCGTGTGCACCCGTGTGTACACCACGACGCCGAAGAAGCCGAACTCGGCACTGCGTAAGGTCGCCAAGGTGCGCCTGACCAACGGTTTCGAGGTTATCTCGTACATCGGCGGTGAAGGCCACAACCTGCAAGAACACTCGGTCGTGCTGATCCGCGGCGGCCGTGTGAAGGACTTGCCGGGTGTGCGTTACCACATCGTCCGTGGCTCGCTCGACCTGCAAGGCGTGAAGGATCGCCGCCAGGCTCGTTCGAAGTACGGCGCGAAGCGTCCGAAGGCTGCCTGAGGCTAACGCCAGGCAAGCAGGGCGAACAGCCCGAAGCAACAACCGATGGCCTGTGGCGATTGCGTCATGGTGCTGTCACCAGGCGGCGGTACAACGGAGCGTTTTTCGCGCCGTGCCGTGGAGTAAGTGGTCACCCGGCGAATTTGCCTGAATGGAAAGGCAAGCTAGTTGGTGGCCGGAGAGCGGGAAATTTGTGCCGCGCTCTCAACTGAATCTAAAGGAAAAAAGATGCCACGTCGTCGTGAAGTCCCCAAGCGGGAAATTCTGCCTGATCCGAAGTTCGGTAACGTTGAAGTTGCCAAGTTCATGAACGTGCTGATGCTGGACGGCAAGAAGTCGGTTGCCGAACGTATCGTCTACGGCGCGTTCGACCAGATCGAGAAGAAGGCAGGCAAGGCCCCCGTCGAAGTGTTTTCCGTTGCCATCAACAACGTGAAGCCGGTGGTCGAAGTGAAGAGCCGTCGCGTGGGCGGCGCCAACTATCAGGTTCCGGTCGAAGTCCGTCCGTCGCGTCGTTTGGCATTGGCGATGCGTTGGCTGCGCGAGGCCGCGAAAAAACGCAGCGAGAAGTCGATGGCGCTGCGCCTGGCAGGTGAGCTGCTGGAAGCATCGGAAGGCCGCGGCGGCGCAATGAAGAAGCGCGACGAAGTGCACCGCATGGCCGAAGCCAACAAGGCGTTCTCGCACTTCCGCTTCTAAAGCGCGCGGGTTACGTCGTTGGTTGCCGGGCGGGCTGTGTCATGACACGCTCGCCCGTTTGTGTTACGGGTGCTGGCAATGAGATGTCGGCGCCTCACGGACGAATAGAGGATTAAAGTGGCTCGTAAGACTCCCATTGAGCGCTACCGCAACATCGGTATCTCGGCTCACATTGACGCGGGTAAAACCACCACGACCGAACGTATCCTGTTCTACACCGGTGTGAACMACAAGATCGGTGAAGTGCATGATGGCGCAGCCACCATGGACTGGATGGAGCAGGAGCAGGAGCGTGGCATCACCATCACCTCCGCTGCCACCACCGCCTTCTGGAAGGGCATGGCGGGCAACTACCCCGAACACCGCTTCAACATCATCGACACCCCGGGCCACGTGGACTTCACCATCGAGGTGGAGCGCTCCATGCGCGTGCTGGACGGCGCGTGCATGGTGTACTGCGCAGTGGGTGGCGTGCAGCCGCAGTCGGAAACCGTCTGGCGTCAGGCCAACAAGTACGGCGTKCCGCGTCTGGCATTCGTCAACAAGATGGACCGTACCGGCGCGAACTTCTTCAAGGTCTACGACCAGCTGAAGACCCGCCTGAAGGCCAACCCGGTGCCCGTCGTKGTGCCGATCGGCGCTGAAGACGGCTTCCAGGGCGTCGTCGATCTGCTGGAAATGAAGGCGATCGTTTGGGACGAAGCCAGCCAAGGCGTGAAGTTCGAATACCAGGACATCCCGGCTGAGCTGCAAGCCACCGCTGAAGAATGGCGCGAGAAGATGGTCGAGTCCGCCGCCGAAGCCAGCGAAGAGCTGATGGAAAAGTACCTGGGCGGCGAAGAGCTGACCCGCGCCGAGATCGTCAAGGCGTTGCGTGACCGTACCATCGCCTGCGAAATCCAGCCGATGCTGTGCGGCACCGCGTTCAAGAACAAGGGCGTGCAGCGTATGCTCGACGCCGTGATCGACTTCCTGCCGTCGCCGGTCGATATCCCGCCGGTCAAGGGCGTGGACGAAAGCAACGACGAGAAGAAGCTCGAGCGCAAGGCTGACGACAGCGAGAAGTTCTCGGCGCTGGCGTTCAAGATCATGACCGACCCGTTCGTCGGCCAACTGATCTTCTTCCGCGTGTATTCGGGCAAGATCAATTCGGGCGACACCGTGTACAACCCGGTGAAGCAGAAGAAGGAGCGTCTGGGCCGTATTCTGCAGATGCACGCCAACCAGCGCGAAGAAATCAAGGAAGTGCTGGCCGGCGACATCGCTGCTGCGGTGGGCCTGAAGGATGCCACCACGGGCGATACGCTGTGCGATCCGGCTGCCCCGATCGTGCTCGAGCGCATGGTGTTCCCGGAGCCGGTGATCTCGCAGGCTGTCGAGCCGAAGACCAAGGCTGACCAGGAAAAGATGGGCATCGCCCTGAACCGCCTGGCCGCTGAAGATCCGTCGTTCCGCGTGCGTACCGATGAAGAATCGGGTCAGACCATCATTTCGGGCATGGGCGAGCTCCACCTCGAAATTCTGGTCGACCGCATGAAGCGCGAATTCGGTGTGGAAGCCAACATCGGCGCGCCGCAGGTGGCCTACCGCGAAACCATTCGCAAGAAGGCCGAAGACGTCGAAGGCAAGTTCGTCAAGCAGTCGGGCGGCCGCGGCCAGTACGGTCACGCTGTGATCACGCTGGAACCGCAAGAGCCGGGCAAKGGCTTCGAGTTCATCGACGCCATCAAGGGCGGTGTGATTCCTCGCGAATACATCCCGGCGGTCGAGAAGGGTATCGTCGACACGCTGCCGGCCGGTATCCTGGCTGGCTTCCCTGTGGTGGACGTGAAGGTCACGCTGACCTTCGGTTCGTACCACGACGTGGACTCGAACGAAAACGCGTTCCGCATGGCCGGCTCGATGGCTTTCAAGGACGCCATGCGCAAGGCCAGCCCGGTTCTGCTCGAGCCGATGATGGCCGTGGAAGTGGAAACGCCGGAAGACTACACGGGTACCGTGATGGGCGACTTGTCGTCCCGCCGCGGCATCGTGCAGGGCATGGACGACATGGTGGGCGGCAGCAAGATCATCAAGGCCGAAGTCCCGCTGTCGGAAATGTTCGGTTATTCGACGTCGCTGCGCTCGGCCACGCAAGGCCGCGCCACGTACACCATGGAATTCAAGCACTACGCTGAGGCACCKAAGAACATCGCCGAAGCCGTGATGGCGGCCAAGGGCAAGTAAGTAAAGCTTAACCGCCGCGCGCGACCCGCGCGGCGGTGCAATGAACTGTATAAAAGACTGCATTCCATTAGGAGCTKAAAAATGGCAAAGGAAAAGTTCGAGCGGACCAAGCCGCACGTGAACGTTGGTACGATCGGTCACGTTGACCATGGCAAGACCACGCTGACGGCAGCGATCGCCACGGTGCTGGCAGCAAAGTTTGGCGGCTCGGCCAAGAAGTACGACGAACAAAGTTTGGCGGCTCGGCCAAGAAGTACGACGAA
>NZ_JBFTLQ010000103.1:0-23597 GCF_056396525.1 Cupriavidus sp. 05T41 | reverse complement strand
CCCCGACACCCTGCGCGTGCTGGGCGAGGGCATGATGGTGTCGCTCAAGATCACCGTGACCGCGGTGGTGGTGGGCATYGTCTGGGGCACCATCCTSGCGATGATGCGCCTGTCCTCSKTCARGSCGCTGAACTGGTTYGCSCAGGGRTACGTGACCATCTTCCGCTCCATCCMGCTGGTGATGGTGYTGYTGTGGTTCTTCCTGATCATCMCGCAGGTGCTRCAGAAGGTGTTCAACCTGTCGCAGGCGTCGGACCTGCGCATGACCTCGGCGCTGGTGGCGTTCGCGCTGTTCGAGGCGGCTTACTATTCCGAGATCATCCGCGCCGGCATCCAGAGCGTGTCGCGCGGGCAGATGTTCGCCGCCCAGGCCATGGGCATGACCTACGGGCAGTCCATGCGGCTGGTGATCCTGCCGCAGGCGTTCCGCAACATGGTGCCGCTGCTGCTGACCCAGGGCATCATCCTGTTCCAGGATACGTCGCTGGTCTACGTGAGCGCGCTGGCCGACTTCTTCGGCCAGGCCTACGGCATCGGCGAACGCGACGGCCGCATCGTGGAGATGCTGCTGTTTGCCGGCCTGGTGTACTTCATAATCTGTTTCTCCGCATCGCTGCTGGTCAAGCGTTACCAGAAAAAGGTGGCCGTATGATTGAAATCAACAACGTCTCCAAGTGGTACGGCGCCTTCCAGGTGCTGACCGATTGCACCACCAAGGTCGCCAAGGGCGAGGTGGTGGTGGTGTGCGGTCCGTCTGGCTCCGGCAAGTCGACCCTGATCAAGACCGTCAACGCGCTGGAACCGTTCCAGAAGGGCGACATCACCGTGGACGGCACCTCGGTGGGCTCGCCCAAGACCAACCTGCCCAAGCTGCGCTCGCGCGTGGGCATGGTGTTCCAGAACTTCGAGCTGTTCCCGCACCTGTCGATCACCGAGAACCTGACCATCGCCCAGATGAAGGTGCTCGGCCGCTCGAAGGAAGAGGCGACCGCGAAGGGCCTGAAGTACCTGGACCGCGTGGGCCTGAAGGCGCAGGCGGCCAAGTTCCCGGGCCAGCTGTCGGGCGGCCAGCAGCAGCGCGTGGCGATCGCCCGCGCGCTGTCGATGGACCCGATCTGCATGCTGTTCGACGAACCCACCTCGGCGCTGGACCCGGAAATGGTCAACGAAGTGCTGGACGTGATGGTGCAGCTGGCGCAGGAAGGCATGACCATGATGTGCGTGACCCACGAAATGGGCTTCGCGCGCAAGGTCGCCAACCGCGTGATCTTCATGGACCAGGGCAAGATCGTCGAGGACGCCGACAAGGAAGAGTTCTTCGGCAATATCGAGGCGCGCTCGGACCGGGCACGCCAGTTCCTGTCGAAGATCCTGCATCACTGAGACGGCAGGTCGCCGCCACGGCGGCTCGCCATGGAAAAGGGACGCCGCGGCGTCCCTTTTTCGTTGCCGCCCGCGCCCCTCAGGTACAGGCGCTGTTGGCCGCGTTCCTGGCCTGCACGTCGGCCGGAATCGGCACCGTCAGCGTCATCACCGAGCGGCCTTCCTCGAACATCATCAGCTCGCCCGGCGCGAAGGCGGTCCAGGTCTCGTTGTCGGTCAGCGGGGCGGTGGCGATGACCGCCACCCGGTCGTCCGGCGTGGTGACCTGGGCGAAATCGATCGAGAGGTCTGCATCGATCAGGTGCGCCGTGGAGAACGGCCACTGGCGCACGATGTAATAGAGGCGGGTGGAGCAATGCGCGAACAGGGCCTGGCCGTTGGACAGCAGGTAGTTGAACACGCCGTGCAGGGTGATCTCGCGCGTGATGTCGGCCAGCGCGTGGCAGAGTTCGTTGAGCGGCGGCTGCGAGCCGGGAAAGCGCTTGCGCAGACCCTGCATCAGCGTGCAGAAGGCGAGCTCGCTGTCGGTATCGCCGACCGGCTGGTAGACGCCGGACAGGAACGGCGAGAAGTTCTTCAGGTCGCCGTTGTGGGCGAAGATCCAGTGCCGGCCCCACAGTTCGCGCATGAAGGGGTGGCAGTTCTCCAGCAGCACGGTGCCCTGGGTCGCCTTGCGGATATGCGAGATGACGTTCTTGGACTTGATCGKGTAGCGCTTGATCAKGTCGGCCACKGGCGAGGTGCCGGCGGACTGGTTGTCGATGAACAGGCGGCAGGCCTTGTCCTCGAAGAACGCCACGCCGAAACCGTCGGCATGGTGGTCCGTGACGCCGCCGCGGGCGGCGAAGCCGGTAAAGGAGAACGTCACGTCGGTCGGCGTGGCGCAGTTCATGCCGAGCAGCTGGCACATGGCGGGGCACCGGACCGGCAGCGGGCTGCCGGATTGCAATAGAATGTTCCATTATCCGGCCAGCCCGGGTTATCTGCCAAGCGCATCGTTTTCCCGGGTTACCCCGGCCTACCCCGGCCTATCCCGGCATCCCCCGACCTCTTTCGTATCTGTATCTCTTTTGCGGGCCATTCGAGACATGAGCAAATACAAGATCGCAGTCATCCCCGGCGACGGCATTGGTACCGAAGTGATGCCCGAGGGGCTGCGGGTGATGGACGCCGCCGCGCGCCGGTTCGGCCTGGACATGCAGTTCGACCATTTCGACTTCTCCAGCTGCGACTACTATGCGCGGCACGGCAAGATGCTGCCGGACGACTGGTTCGACACCCTGGTCAAGTACGACGCGATCTATTTCGGCGCGGTCGGCTGGCCCGATGCCGTGCCCGACCATGTCTCGCTGTGGGGCTCGCTGCTGCAGTTCCGCCGCTCGTTCGACCAATACGTGAACCTGCGGCCGGTGCGGCTCATGCCCGGGATCCGCAGCCCGCTGGTGGACCGCGACGGCAACCCGCGCAAGCCCGGCGACATCGATTTCTACGTGGTGCGCGAGAACACCGAGGGCGAGTATTCCAGCATCGGCGGGCGCATGTTCCCCGGCACCGACCGCGAAGTGGTGATCCAGGAAACGGTGATGACGCGCACCGGCGTGGACCGCATCCTCAAGTTCGCTTTCGAGCTGGCGCAGAAGCGCCCCGGCAAGCATCTGACCTCGGCCACCAAGTCSAACGGCATCTCCATCACCATGCCGTACTGGGACGAGCGGGTCMAAGCGATGGCGGCGAACTATCCSGGCGTGAAGSTCGACAAGTACCACATCGACATCCTCACSGCSCACTTCGTSCAGCATCCMGACTKSTTCGACGTGGTGGTGGCCAGCAACCTGTTCGGCGACATCCTCTCCGACCTSGGCCCGGCCTGCACCGGCACCATCGGCATSGCGCCGTCGGGCAATATCAACCCGGACMRCACMTTCCCSAGCYTGTTCGAGCCGGTGCAYGGTTCCGCGCCGGACATCGCCGGGCGTGGCGTGGCCAACCCGATCGGCCAGATCTGGTGCGGCGCCATGATGCTGGAACACCTGGGCCACGCCGACGCCGGCGCAGCCGTGCTCGGCGCCATCGAAAAGGTGCTGGCGGCCGGCCCGGAGCATGCCCCGCTGACCCGCGACATCGGCGGCAAGGCCGGCACGGCGGACCTGGGCCAGGCCATCGCAGGTGCGCTGTGAAGGCGGCCGACGCGCGCGCGCTGCTGCTGGAGACATTCCAGGCAGCGGTAGGGGCGGCCGATCCGCTGCGCATCGTGGCCGACCACCTGCCACCGCCCCGGCCGGGCGGCCGCACGCTGGTGGTGGGCGCCGGCAAGGCCGCCGCCTCGATGGCGCTGGCGGTGGAGCAGGCCTATGCGCGCCTGGATCCGACCCATGTCATCGAAGGACTGGTGGTCACGCGCTACGCCCATGGCCTGCCGACCGACCACGTGCGCGTGATCGAGGCCGGCCATCCGGTGCCTGATGAAGCGGGCGAGCGCGCCGCGGCCGAGATCCTGGCCCGCGTGGGCGCGCTCGGGCCCGACGACCGGCTGGTCGTGCTGGTTTCGGGCGGGGGCTCCAGCCTGCTGTCRCTGCCGGCCGACGGCATCGCCATGGCTGACCTCAAGGCCACCACGCAGGAGTTGCTGCGCTGCGGCGCGCCGATCACCGAGATGAACATCGTGCGCAAGCATCTCTCGCGCATCCAGGGCGGCCGGCTCGCCCAGGCCAGCCGCGCGCCGGTCACCACGCTGATTGTCTCGGACGTGGCCGGCGACGATCCGAGCGCGATCGCCTCGGGCCCCACCGTGGCGGACCCGAGCACCTATGGCGACGCGCTGGACATCCTGCGCCGCTATGGGGCCAGCGTGCCGCCCGTGGTGCGCCAGCACCTGGAACGCGGCGCGCGCGGCGAAGTGGCGGAAACGCCAAAGCCGGGCGATCCGCTGTTCGCCCGCGTCGACAATCGTGTGATCGCAACGGCGCATGGAAGCCTGGAGGCCGCGGCGGAGCGCTTCCGCGCCCAGGGCATCCAGCCGGTGGTGCTGGGCGACACCGTGACCGGCGAGGCGCAGGAAGTGGCGCGCGTCTACGCCGCGCTGGTGCGCGAGATTCGCACGTACAATGCGCCGTTCGCCGCGCCGGTGGCATTGATTTCCGGCGGCGAATGCACTGTGACGCTGCCCCAGGGCGGTGCCGCGGGCGGCGCCAGGCCGCGCGGCGGGCGTTGCTCCGAGTTCCTGCTGTCGCTTGCGCTGGAGCTCGATGGCGCGGGCGACGTGTACGCCATCGCGGCCGATACGGACGGCATCGACGGCTCGGAGGATAATGCTGGCGCGTTGCTCGACCCTTCGACGCCGGCGCGCGCGCAGGCCGCCGGCGCTCCGGCGCGCGCCCGGCTCGACGCGCACGACGCCTGGGGCTTCTTCGATGCCGCCGGCGACCTGGTGGTGACCGGCCCCACGCGCACCAATGTGAACGACTACCGCGCCATCCTGATTCTGTAATCCCCCGAGAAAGCGCCGGCCGCCAACGACGGCCGGCCATCCAAGCCATGACCCAGACCCTCACCATCACCCGCCCGGACGACTGGCACCTGCACCTGCGCGACGGCGCGGCACTGGCTGYCGTGCTGCCCGACACTGCCCGCCAGTTCGCGCGCGCCATCATCATGCCCAACCTGAAGCCGCMCGTGACCACGGTGGCGCAGGCGGCGGCCTACCGCGACCGCATCCTGGCCGCGCTGCCCGCCGGCATGGCATTCGAGCCGCTGATGACGCTGTACCTGACCGACAACACCCCGGCCGAGGAAATCGTCGCGGCCAAGGCCAGCGGCTTCGTGCACGGCGTGAAGCTGTACCCGGCCGGCGCCACCACCAACAGCGACGCCGGCGTGACCGACCTGCACCGCTGCGCGCCCGCGCTCGAAGCGATGGAGCGCGCGGGCCTGCCGCTGCTGGTGCACGGCGAGGTAACCGATTCCGAGATCGACATCTTCGACCGCGAAGCCGTCTTCATCGACCGCGTGATGACCCCGCTGCGCCGCGATTTCCCCGGCCTCAAGGTGGTTTTCGAGCACATCACCACCAAGGATGCCGCCGAGTACGTGCGCGACGCCGAAGGCCCGGTGGGCGCCACCATCACCGCGCATCACCTGCTGTACAACCGCAACGCCATCTTCACCGGCGGCATCCGCCCGCACTACTACTGCCTGCCGGTGCTCAAGCGCGAGATCCACCGCGAAGCCCTGGTGGCCGCGGCGGTGTCGGGCAGCCCGCGTTTCTTCCTCGGCACCGACAGCGCGCCGCACGCGCGCGGCCTGAAGGAACATGCCTGTGGCTGCGCCGGCTGCTATACCGGCCTGCACGCAATGGAGCTGTATGCCGAGGCGTTCGAGGATGCCGGCGCGCTGGACAAGCTCGAGGCATTCGCCAGCTTCAACGGCCCGGCCTTCTACGGCCTGCCGCGCAACGGCGGCACGCTCACGCTGACGCGCGAGCAATGGGAGCTGCCGGCCGAACTGCCCTTCGGCGACACCACGCTGGTGCCGCTGCGCGGCGGGGAAACGCTGCGCTGGAAGGCCAGCTGAGCCGCGCAAGCCCGGTGAGCAAGCCGGAGAGCGTCACGCTGGCGCTGGCCGGCGCCGTGGCGCGGATCGACTGGACCCAGCCCTGGTACCGGCCGTTTGCGCAATCCGGCACGGCGCTGTCCGGCGCGCTGCAGGACGGCGCCGACCTGCGCGCCGTGCTCAGCGAAATCAGCGCGCGGCTTGGCCTGTGCAATGCGCGGGGTTTGCCGTTGCGCTTCGTGCCCCAGGCCGAACTACCCGCCGGCACGGCCTACGAATCGCATATCCATGCCAGCGGCGCGGTGCCCACGCGCGACAACCTGCATGACTTCTTCAATGCGCTGGTCTGGCTGCATTTCCCGGGCGCCAAGCGTGTGCTGAACCGGCTGCAGGCAGAGGCGATTGCMGAGGCCGGCGTGCAGGAACGCCGCGGCGTCCTGCGCGATGCCGCCACCTTGTTCGACGAGAACGCCATCCTGTTCCTGAGTGTCGACGGCAGCCTGGCGGGCGCGCTGCGCGGCTTTGCCTGGCAGGAACTGTTCGTGGCGCGCCGGCTTGCCTGGGGCGGCAGCGGGGAGGGCGCGGCCCGTTGTGGCGTGGTGCCGTTCGGGCACGCGTTGCTGGAAAAACTGGCGCAGCCCTACAAGGCGTTGACCGCGCACGGCTGGCCGATGGCCGTTMCGCCTTCGGCGGACGGTGGGCTGCCCGCATCGCTGGATGCGGCTGTCGCCGCTTCGCTCGAATCCGCCGGGCTGCATGGCGGGCGTTTCGCGCCGCTGCCGGTGATGGGGATTCCCGGCTGGTGCGATGCCAATCGCGATCCCGCCTTTTATGCCGACACCGGCGTGTTCCGCCCCGGCCGGCGCGCGGCGGCGGCATGACCCGGGCGCGGCGCCGGGGTGACCGGCGCGAGGCCAAACGGTGTTAGACTGCGGGCCGCAAAGCAGGCCAGACAATCGCTGCTTGCACCGCAAGGTGCAAGGGGAGGAAAGTCCGGACTCCACAGGGCAGGGTGTTGGCTAACAGCCATCCACGGCAACGTGCGGAATAGGGCCACAGAGACGAGTCTTGCCGCCGGGTTCTCCCGGCGGGAAGGGTGAAACGCGGTAACCTCCACCTGGAGCAATCCCAAATAGGCAGGCATTGAGGCKGCCCGCTGAGCCTGCGGGTAGGGAGCTGGAGCCGGCCGGTAACGGTCGGCCTAGAGGAATGATTGTCACGTGCCGCTGGCCGCAAGGCTGGCAGCGCGCACAGAATCCGGCTTATCGGCCTGCTTTGCTTCTCGATTCTTCCGCCTTGCCGCGTTCGCGGCCCGGGCGTCGCGCGGCCGGTGTCCCGGCCGGCGCATCCTTTCCACGCTTTCCGCGCCTGCCGCACCCGCTTTCCGCGCCTTCAGGGCCCCTTACGCTTCCACGATTTCGAGCGTATGGGTGATCTCCGCCGTCTTGGCCAGCATGATCGAGGCCGAGCAGTATTTGTCATGCGACAGGTGGATGGCGCGCTCSACCGTGCCGGGGTTGAGGTTGCGGCCGGTCACCGTGAAATGGAAGTTGATGCGCGTGAAGACCTTCGGGTCCTCGCTCGCGCGTTCCGCTTCCAGCTTCACGCTGCAGCCGCGCACGTCCTGCCGGCTCTTCTTCAGGATCAGCACCACGTCATAGGCCGTGCAGCCGCCGGTACCCAGCAACACCATCTCCATGGGCCGCGGAGCCAGATCATGGCCGCCGCCTTCCCGCGCGCCATCCATCGCAACCACGTGCCCGCTGCCAGTCTCGGCCACGAAGGTCATGCCGTCGACGCCCATCCAAGTTACTTTGCATTCCATTTTGTTCGATCCTGCGCTTTAGTGAGTGCGTATTCGATCACGAACACGCGATTTCGAAACTTGCCTTTTGAGTATATGCCACCTGCMCTCGCGTGGTCGGAGCGGGTCGGATCCCTCCAAAAACCGAGGGTTTCCTCTAAGATGACAGTTTTGTGACACATGAAATCTGACGCAAGCTATTGATTTTTCTGGATAAATGCMGATATCGGCAAGCTGCATCAATTTTTTACAATGCAAAATGGCATTCCGCACTGCAAATTTTCTTGCACCGCGGGAGCGCTCATGTATAATTTGAATCATTGAACGACGGCATGCAAGGCAAGCCAGAGTGCGAAAGCGAATCGCCAGGGAATTCCCGGCGGTTGTGCCGGCCGCACCGTCAGCCGGGCCCCGTCGATCTCCAAGTGTCTCCTCCACCCTCCTCCTTTGGTGGATTCAAACCCAAGCTCGATAGCTTGGGTTTTTTTTATGCCGCGCCGGCGCAGACCGGCCCCGCGCGGTGGTCCGGGAACATACCCCGGACGTCGCATGACGCCCCCATCTTGACGCAGGCCCGAGAGTTTGCTTGTGCCCCTGTCAAAAACCACAGTATAATCGTCGGCTTTTCCGTCATGCCCGCGGAAGAAGAATTCAGGGAGAGCCTGCACATACAAGCAGGGAAGGCCAGGTCCCAAGGACCGGCCGACGACGCTAGTCATCGATCATGTGATCGGTGCGCGTCACGTAACGGGCAGGTTCTACAAGTCTCAGGAAAAATCATGAAGACCTTTTCCGCCAAGCCTSMWGAGGTAAAGCGCGACTGGTACGTGATTGACGCGACGGACAARGTCCTCGGCCGTGTTGCCAGCGAAGTGGCACGCCGACTGCGCGGCAAACACAAGCCGGAATTCACTCCGCACGTCGACACTGGTGATTACATCRTCATCGTCAACGCAGCCAAGCTGCGTGTKACGGGTACCAAAGAAACCGACAAGAAGTATTATCGTCACTCGGGCTACCCGGGCGGCATTTACGAAACGACGTTCGGCAAGATGCAGCAGCGTTTCCCGGGCCGCGCCCTGGAAAAAGCTGTGAAAGGCATGCTGCCGAAGGGCCCGCTGGGCTATGCGATGATCAAAAAGCTGAAGGTTTACGCCGAAGCCGATCATCCGCATGAAGCACAGCAGCCCAAGGCGCTGGAAATCTAAGGGGGCCATCCATGATCGGAAATTGGAATTACGGTACTGGCCGCMGCAAGAGCGCCGTGGCTCGTGTCTTCATCAAGTCGGGCAAGGGCGATATCATCGTCAACGGCAAGCCCATCAATGAGTATTTCGCTCGCGAAACCTCGCTGATGATCGTGCGCCAGCCGCTCGAACTGACCGCCAACGCACAGACCTTCGACATCAAGGTCAACGTGACCGGCGGCGGCGAAACGGGTCAGGCCGGCGCAGTGCGCCACGGCATCACCCGTGCGCTGATCGACTACGACGCTGCACTGAAGCCCACGCTGTCGAAGGCTGGCTTCGTCACGCGCGATGCGCGTGAAGTGKAACGTAAGAAGGTTGGTTTCCACAAGGCGCGTCGTCGGAAGCAATTCTCGAAGCGCTGATGTGTGTCCGACGGGTCCGGGTCACCGGATTCTGTCGAGACGGAAAAAACCGCACGGTTCGCCGTGCGGTTTTTTTTTGCCGCCGTCCTGGCCGTTGTCTGCGACGCGGCAGGTTTTACGCGCGCTTTACAATTTCCATGCCTCTTCCCGGATACAATCCCGGCACTTCCCGCCAGGAGACCTGCAGATGACTCGACCGCCAGCAAGGCCGTATTGCGCTCCGATGCCGGTGTCGCCCGCGCGGGTCATGCGCGGCGCATGAGATATCGTCTGCTGCGTCCGCGCCGTGGCGCGCTGTCGCGGCCGCTGGCCGTACGCTCGCACCGGTCCTGGCCGGTGCGCGTGCTGGGCGCGGTGCTGATGGCGATCCTGCTCGCGGCGGCGGCGGGATGGGCATATCACGCCGGCCGGGGGCTCGCCGGCGCGGGTGCGGACATGAAGGTGGAGAACCGGGCGCTGCGCGAGCAGCTCGCCTCGATGTCGGCGCAGCGGGAGCGCCTGCAGGCCGTGGCCAATACCGCCGAGTCGCAGCTGCAGATGGCGCGCGGTGCCCAGGAAGGCCTGGTCCAGCAGCTGAAGGCGGCCGAAGGCGAGGTCGCCCTGCTCAAGGAAGACCTGGCGTTCTTCGAGAGCTTGCTGCCGGCAGGCGGCAATACCTCGGGCATTCATGTGCGGAGTTTCCGTGTCAGCCTGGATGAAGCCGACACACTGAAGATGCACTACCGATTGCTGGTGATGCAGGGCGGATCGAAGGCGTTTTCCTCGATGCCGGAATTTCGCGGTGAGTTACAGTTGGTGGTCTCGCTGATGCGGGACGGCAAGCCCGTCACCCTGAACCTGGACGAAGACCAGGCCGGCTCCTTGCCGGACCTGCGCCTGACGCACTACCAGCGCATCGAGGGAACGTTCCCCTTGCCCGCGGGCGCCGCCGTGCGGGCAGTGACGGTAAGAATTTTGCAAAACGGTCAGTTGCGCGCGACCCAGACGGCCATGCCGTAGGGCCGCGCGGGGCCGGCCACTCCAGAGGGGCGAAAGGACCTATGTTGTTTTCCAAGAAAAAGGGTTTGGCCATCGATACCCTGATCGGCCAGCACAGCGTGATCCAGGGCGACCTCACGTTCTCGGGCGGCCTGCGCCTAGACGGGCGCGTGCGCGGCAACGTGACGGCATCGGCTGACCAGGCAAGCATGCTGGTCATCAGCGAAAAGGGCGTGGTCGAGGGCGAGGTCCGCGTCGGGCACCTGATCCTCAACGGAACCGTGACCGGTCCCGTGCATGCATCGGAGCTGCTGGAGCTGCAGCCGCACGCGCGCGTGCACGGCGAAGTCCATTACGCCGCGCTGGAAATGCACCAGGGCGCGCTGGTGGAAGGGCGGCTGGTGCCGCTGGGCGTCAGCGAACCGAAGGCGCTGCCCAACCTGTCGCTGGCGAGCACCGCGCAAGGCTTGCCGGAAGCGGCCGAGGAATCGCAGAAAACCGCCTGATGGCGCACCTGCTGCGTGCAGGGAAGGCAGAAGCCCTTGAAGTTGCGGGGTTTCGGCACGATCTTMCCGGAGCGCTTAAAATACAGGCGTATCTAAATAGGRGAACCCCATGAACGCAGTCGCAGAGGCACCCGTAACCGAGGACATGCCGGCCCCGTTCGTCTTTACCGACAGCGCTGCCGACAAGGTCAAGCAGTTGATCGAGGAAGAGGGCAATGCCGACCTGAAACTGCGCGTCTTTGTGCAGGGCGGCGGCTGTTCCGGCTTCCAGTACGGCTTCACCTTCGATGAAGAAGTGAACGAGGACGACACCACCCTCAACAAGAACGGCGTCACGCTGCTGATCGACTCGATGAGCTACCAGTATCTGGTGGGCGCCGAGATCGACTACAAGGAAGACATCAACGGCGCGCAATTCGTGATCAAGAACCCCAACGCCAGCACGACCTGCGGTTGCGGCTCTTCGTTCTCGGTCTGACGTACCGGCGGCAAAGAAAAAAGCGCACTTCGGTGCGCTTTTTTGTTTTTMCGCCTTTTGCTCCCTGCCCAGGCCGGAGCTGGCCTACGGCGCACGGCGCCAGACCACGGGAAACCAGTCTTCGCGCATCCGCTCTCCATCGGCCAGCCCGATGCCGGGAAACGGCGGCGAGGTCCGTCCCGGGCGTCCCAGGTAACGCACGTCATCGCCGAGGAAGCGCGCCGAGAAGGCGCGGCGCCGCCCCGTCCCGGTGTTGCCCGCCGCGCCGTGCACGGTGCGGAAGTCGAACACCACCGCATCGCCAGGCTGCAGTTCCGGCGCCAGGAGCGCATGGCTGCCGTCTTCCACGTCGGGCATTTCCATGAACTTGTCCTCGCCCGCGTAGAAATTCTCATTGCTGGCCCAGCGCTTGGGCCGTACCAGCCGGGGCCAGCGGTGCGAACCCAGCACTACGCGCAGCGTGTTGGCCGTGGTGACCGGGTCCAGCGGTATCCAGTAGCTCGCGGTCTGCAGCCCGTCCACGCAGTAGTAAGGCAGGTCCTGGTGCCAGGGCGTGGGCTTCGCCGTGCCCGGCTMCTTGACCAGGATGTGCTCGTGGAACACCTGCACGGCAGCGGCCTGCATCAGCTGCCCGGCAATGCCCGCGGCCGGCGAGTGCCGGATGAATTCGGAGAACGGCGCAATGCGCTGCCAGTTGCAGTAGTCCTCGAAGAAGCGGCCGCGCTCGCCGTCGCCGACGTTCTCGATGGCAAAAGGCCCCGGGCTGGCGAGATTCTGCTCGAAGCCTGCGCGCAAGGTGGTCACCCACTCGGTAAAGGCGCCGCGCAGCACCAGCGCGCCGTCGCGCTGGTAGTTCTCGATATCGGTGGGGGATAGGGTCACGATGTTCCTGTGGGGGCTGGGCTGATGACCAAGTATCGTGGCGGCCGGGCAATAGKAAAACTATATATTTCCTATGCTGTAGTATAGGAAATCATGATTGGTTTCTCCTTCCGCCAGCTCGAATACTTCGTTGCCGCCGCCGAGCACGGCAGCATCAGTGCCGCGGCGCGGGCCCGGCATGTATCGCAGCCGTCGGTTTCGCTGGCGATCGCGCAACTCGAAGGCGTGCTCGGCGAGACCCTGTTCCGCCGCCAGGTCAGCCGCGGGCTGGAGCTGACGCCGGCCGGCCAGCAATTGCTTGGCCGCGCGCGCGACATCCTGGCGCTGGCGACGGGTCTCGCGGTGAAGGGTGGGGAGGGTGCGAGCGGGCGCGGCCTGAGCGGGCAGCTATCGCTGACCTGCTTCCAGGATCTCGGTGCTTACTATGCCCCGCGCCTGCTGGCCGGATTCCGCCGGCAGTACCCACATGTCTCGGTAACGCTGTTCGAGGCCGACCTGGCCGCCGTGCACCGTACGTTGAGCGCGGGCAAGGCGGAGCTCGCTCTGACCTATGACCTCGGCTTCGACCAGCGCATCGCGCGCTGGGTGGTGGCGCGGCTGGCACCGTACGCGCTGCTGCCGGCGACCCACGCGCTGGCGTCGCAGCCGAGCGTCAGCCTGGCCGAGCTGGCGGGTGAGCCGCTGATCCTGGAAGACATTGCGCAGACCCGCGAGTATTTCCTCTCGCTGTTCTGGGCGCATGGCTTGCGCCCGCGCCTGTACCAGTACACACAGACCTTCGAGATGCAACGCGGGTTGGTGGCGCATGGCTATGGCGTGGCGCTGTCGTGCACGCGGCCGGCTGGCGATCACAGCTACGATGGCGAGCCCATTGCCTGCCGTTGCGCGAGGCCGTGGCGCCCCAGCGCGTGGTGCTGGCGCAATCGCCCGCGATGCGGCCGTCACCCGTTGCCGAGGCGTTTATCCGCTGGGCGCGCGAGGCCGGGCACGCCGAGCCGGCTTGAAGGGCGGCCCGGCGCCCTGCTAGCGCGGATACAGCGCGCCGAGCACGCGCGGGCCTGCCGCGCCGGTGACGGTGGGGACGTTGCCGGGCGAGCGCAGTAGCATCTGGCGCGCCAGCCAGGCAAAGGCGATGCCTTCGACCTGCGAAACCGGCACGCCGAAGTCGTCGGAGCTTTGCACCGTTACCCCCGGCAGCGCCTGCGCCAKCAGGCGCATCACGAAGCCGTTGCGCGCGCCGCCCCCGCAGACGATCAGGCGCGCGGCGCCCCGGGCATGCGCGCGCACGTCGCGGGCGATGGCCTCGGCGGTGAGCGCGGCCAGCGTGGCCTGCACGTCGGCGGGCGGCAGCGCCGTGCCGGGCCCGGCCAGGTGCTGTTCGAGCCAGGCAGGGTGGAAGAGGTCGCGGCCGGTGCTCTTGGGCGGGGCCACGCCGAAATACGGCTCGGCCAGCAAGCGCGCCAGCAGCGTGTCGTTGATCCTGCCGCTGGCGCCCCAGGCGCCGTCAGCGTCGAAAGCCCGGCCGTGGTGGCGCTCGATCCAGTAGTCGAGCAGCACGTTGCCAGGACCGCAATCGAAGCCGGTCACCGGCGCGCTGTCCTTGCCCGCGCCCGCTGCCGGCAGCACGCTGATATTCGAGATCCCGCCGATATTGCAGGCCACCCGCGTCTCGCCGGCGTCGCSGAACAGGGCCTGGTGCAGCGCCGGCACCAGCGGAGCGCCCTGGCCGCCCGCGGCCACGTCGCGGCTGCGGAAATCCGCCACCACGTCGATGCCGCACAGTTCGGCCAGCAAGGCTGGCTGCTGGCTCTGGCGCGTATAGCCGGTGCCATCGTACTGGCCAGGACGGTGGCGCACGGTCTGCCCGTGGGCGCCGACCGCCGCGATGGCCGCAGCCGCCAGTCCCGACTCGCGCAGCAGCGCGGCCACGCAGCCGGCGTACACGCGCGCCAGCCCGTTGGCGGCCAGCGCCTCGCGATGGATCTCGTCGTCGCCGGGCTGCTGCAGKCCGGCGAACGCCTCGCGCAACGCCGCCGGGAACGGCTGGTGGGCCGCGGCCAGCACCGCCGGCCGCGGKCCGGAGAAATCGACCAGCACGCCATCCGCGCCGTCCATGCTGGTGCCGGACATGATGCCGATGAAACGGTCGGTAGAGGCGGGCGACGGGCTTTGCATGCGGGCTAGTTGTTGTTGCTGGCGACGTTGTAGGTGCGCAGCGCGTTGATGCGGCTGAGCAGCCCGCTGGTGTAGTTCAGGAACTGCTGGCGCGCGGCGCCCGACAGGGCCGGGGTATCCAGCGCGGCGATGGCCAGCGGGTTGAGCGGCACGTCGTTGACGCGGAACTCATAGTGCAGATGCGGGCCGGTGGCCCAGCCKGTCTGGCCCACGTAGCCGATCACCTGTCCCTGCGTCACATGCTGGCCGCGCCGCATGCCGGCGAAGCCCGACAGGTGGGCGTAGTAGGTCGAGTAGCCGCTATGGTGCTTGAGGATGACGATATTGCCGTAGCCGTTCTGCTGGCCCACGAACTCCACTTCTCCGTCACCCGTGGCCTGCACCTTGGTGCCCGTGGGCGCGGCAAAGTCCACGCCCTTGTGCTGTGCCCAGTTGTGATGCAGCGGATGGTCGCGCCCGCCGAAGCCGGACGAGATACGCGAGAACTCCACCGGCGAGCGCAGGAACGGCCGCTTCATGCTGCGCCCGTCGAACGTGTAGTAGGCGCCTTGCTTGCTGCCTTCCTGTGCGTACCAGAGCGCCTGGTGCAGCTGGTTGTGGTTGATCAGCTCGACCGCCACCACACGTCCGTTGCGCACGAAGGCGGCGTCGCGGTAGCCTGCCTCGTAGACGATGCGGAAGCGGTCTCCGGTGGTGATGTCGTGGTGGAAATCGATGACGCCGGAGAAGATCGAGATCATCTGCTCGACCACGTCGTCGGGCACGTCGGCCGCGTCCATGGCCTTGAAGAAGCCGCCCGCGGCGATCGCGCCGGACAGCATTTCGTAGTGCACGTCGTTCTTCACCGACTGCACGCGCGCCTTGTAGACCGGGGCGKCGAGCTCGCCCGCGCGCTCGATCACCAGCTCGCGCGAGGATTCCGCATCGCCGCCGAGGTTGGCCTGCAGCGATACCAGCAGGTTGTTCTGGTCTGCCTCGGCCTGCACGTTCTGGCCGGGCTCGAGCGCAAACAGGCCGCGCGCGGTGGCATTCTGGCGGATAAACGCTTGCGCGTCGGGGTCATCGATACCGAGGCGCTTGAGCAGGGTGGCGATGGTGTCACCGCGCTGCATGCGCGCTTCGCGCACAAAGGTGTCGTCGGTCTCGGTCAGCTGTTCGAGCTGGGATTGCAGGTCGGGCAGGCGAATGGCCTCCCGGACACGCGGAGCGAGCGGGTCGTCGAAGGCATTGCGCGGCGCCACGCCCATGGCGGCGGCCATGCCAAGCGTGAACACCGTGCCGACCGCAGCTGTCAATTGCTTGCGCCGGCGCGCGTGCAGCGCGTTGGTGGGATCGACGAGAACCACCAGCTCGCGCGCGAAAACTTCGCGGAGTCTGGACCACATCACGTAAAATTCACTCTTTGGTTCGGGCCGCGCTGCCGCGACGATCTGCTTCGTCTTGCCTTCCTCTCCCGAGGTGCGGTGCGTGCCATATTGGTTTGCCGCCGTAGAATGGCGGTTGGCCCGCGGGATGCGTCCCGCCGGCACAAGAGCGCGAATTATACCAAAATCGGCCGCCGGCCGTTTTTCGTCMGCGTCTGAATTCTCATGTTTTTCAAAGACTTACGTCATGACTGAAGTTTCCCCCGGCGCTGCCACTTCCTACCCCCTCACGCCCACCGTGATGCACGCCCTGGAGGTGTCCAAGCGCGGGTGCGACGAACTGCTGGTCGAATCCGAATGGCTGGCCAAGCTCGCGCGCAGCGAGGCCACCGGCGTGCCGCTGCGCATCAAGCTGGGCCTGGACCCGACCGCACCGGACATCCATATCGGCCACACCGTGGTGCTCAACAAGCTGCGCCAGCTGCAGGACCTCGGCCACCAGGTCATCTTCCTGATCGGCGACTTCACCTCCACCATCGGCGACCCGTCCGGGCGCAACGCCACGCGCCCCCCGCTCACGCGCGAGCAGATCGAGGCCAACGCCCAGACCTACTACCGCCAGGCCAGCCTGGTGCTCGATCCCGCCCGCACCGAGATCCGCTACAACAGCGAGTGGAGCGACCCGCTCGGCGCGCGCGGCATGATCGAGCTGGCGGCCAAGTACACGGTGGCGCGGATGATGGAGCGCGACGACTTCACCAAACGGTTCCGCTCTGGGATTCCGATCTCGGTCCATGAGTTCCTCTACCCGCTGATGCAGGGCTACGATTCGGTCGCGCTCAAGGCCGACCTCGAGCTCGGCGGCACCGACCAGAAATTCAACCTGCTGGTCGGGCGCGAGCTGCAGAAGGAGTACGGCCAGGAGCAGCAGTGCATCCTGACCATGYCGCTGCTGGTGGGCCTGGACGGCGTGGAGAAGATGTCCAAGTCCAAKGGCAACTACATCGGCGTGACCGAGGCCCCGAGCGAGATGTTCGGCAAGCTGATGAGCATCTCCGATGACCTGATGTGGCGCTACTTCGAGCTGCTGTCGTTCCGCCCGATGAGCGAGATCGACCTGATGAAGCAGGAGATCGCACTGGGCCGCAACCCGCGCGACTGCAAGGTAATGCTCGGCCAGGAGATCGTCACGCGCTTCCACAGCGCCGCCGACGCCGAGCGCGCGCTGGAGGACTTCAACCATCGCGCGCGCGGCGGCGTGCCCGACGACATCCCCGAGGTCAGCCTGTCCGGCGCGCCGCTGGGCATCGCGCAGCTGCTCAAGCAGGCCAACCTGGTGCCGTCCACCTCGGAGGCCAACCGCAATATCGAGCAGGGCGGCGTCAAGATCGACGGCACCGTGATCAGCGACAAGGCAGTGAAGATCGAAGCCGGCAGCTACGTCGTGCAGGTCGGCAAGCGCCGCTTCGCGCGCGTGACCCTGGCGTGAACCTGCGCCGGAGACGTTCATGATCGCCCTGATCCAGCGGGTCGCACAGGCCCGCGTCACCGTCGAAGGCCGCACCACCGGGGAGATCGGTGCCGGCCTGCTGGCGCTGGTGTGCGCCGAGCGCGGCGACACCGAAACCCAGGCCGAGCGCCTGCTCGCCAAGCTGCTGGCTTACCGCGTGTTCTCCGATGCCGGCGGCAAGATGAACCTGCCGGTGCAGGACATCGATGGCCGTGGCACGCGCGGCGGCCTGCTGGTGGTGTCGCAATTCACGCTGGCGGCCGACACCAACAGCGGCGCGCGCCCGAGCTTTACCCCGGCCGCCGCGCCAGCCGAGGGCGAACGCCTGTACAACCACTTCGTGGAGCGCGCCCGCGCCGCGCACGGCGAGGTCCAGACCGGCGAATTCGGCGCCATGATGCAGGTCAGCCTGGTCAACGACGGGCCGGTCACCTTCTGGCTGCGTGTGCCGCCGGCGGGCGCAGCCGCCTGAACCCACATGGCCGCGTCGCACGCGGCGCAAACCAGCAAGGAGAGACGCATGAAAATCTGGAGCAAGGCTTTCGCCGACAACGGGCCCATTCCGGTCGAGTTCGCCTTCGGCGCGATKGATCCCGCCGCCCATGTGGCGCTGTCGAACAACCGCAATCCCGACCTGCACTGGGACGAGGCGCCAGCCAGCACACGTTCCTTCGTGCTGATCTGCCATGACGCGGACGTGCCGAGCCGCGGCGACGACGTCAACCAGGAAGGCCGCGAAGTGCCGGCATCGCTGCCGCGCGTGGATTTCTTCCACTGGGTGCTGGTGGACATCCCGCCCGGCCTGCGCTCGATCTCCGCCGGCAGCCACAGCGACGGCGTGATCGCGCGCGGCAAGCCGGGCCCCGAGGCGACCGGCGGCACCGCGGCCGCGGGCGGCCTGCGCCACGGCCTGAACGACTACACCGGCTGGTTCGCCAACGACCCCGACATGAAGKGCGACTACTACGGCTACGACGGTCCCTGCCCGCCGTGGAACGATACCCTGCTGCACCACTACGTGTTCACGGTCTATGCGCTCGATCTCGACCGCCTGCCGCTCGACGGCACCTTCACCGGTGCGCAGGTGCGCGAGGCGATCCAGGGCCATGTGCTGGCACAGGCGTCGATCACCGGCACCTACACGCTCAATCCGAAGCTGGCCGKCGGCACGGCGAAGTAATCCGGCCGGCGGCGCGCGCAGGAAATGCAAGGAAACGAAAAGGAAACGGCATGTCGCAATTGCCCGGGCCGCATTCGCTGGCCTTTACCCACCTGATCCTGATTCGCCATGGCGAGACCGCGTGGAATCGCGAGCGACGCCTGCAGGGGCAGCTCGACATTCCGCTCAACGCCACCGGCGTGGCGCAGGCCGACGCCCTGGCGCAGGCCCTGGCCGCCGAACCGATCGACGCGGTCTACGCCAGCGATCTCTCGCGGGCGATGCAGACGGCGACACCGCTGGCCGAGGCCCTCGGCATGGCGGTGCGGCCCGATGCGCGCCTGCGCGAACGCTGCTATGGCACGCTGGAGGGCAGGACCTACGCGGAGGTGGCCKAGCAATCGCCCGAGGATTTCGCCCGCTGGCAGGCGCGCGTGCCGGACTACGCGCCCGACGGCGGCGAGTCCTTGCTGTCTTTCCATGAGCGCGCGGTGGAAGCCGCGCTGGCGCTGGCGCGCCGCCACCCCGGCGAGCGCATCGCGCTGGTGGCGCATGGCGGCGTGCTGGACTGCCTCTACCGCGAGGCCAACGACATGACGCTGGAAGCGCCGCGCCAGCACGAGCTGCTCAACGCCAGCATCAACCGGCTACGCTGCGACAGCCAGCGGCTGACGGTGATGCAGTGGGCCGACGTGGGCCATCTCGAAGCGCTGGCGCTGGACGAAGTCGATCGCCGCGTCCCCTAGCGGGCAGCCGCTCACACACGCAGCCGGAACGGCGTGAAATCGGTATTGCGGTCGTACCAGTCTTCGCGCTCGGCGCGCTTGAGGAAGCCCACCACCTTGTAGGTGACCGGCGTCATCACGACTTCCCAGGCTGTCTTCAGGATGTATTGGGCGATCGCCACCTGGATCACCTTTTCCAGCGGCCAGATGCCGTAGAAGGCGATCACGTAGAACAGGGAGGAGTCGACCAGTTCTCCGGCCAGCGTGGAGCCGATGGTGCGCGTCCAGAGCCAGCGGCCCTCGGTCCACAGCTTCATCTTGGCCAGCACATAGCTGTTGGCAAAACTCCCGCAGCAGAACGCGATCAGCGAGCCGAGCACGATGCGCCAGGTATTGCCGAACACGTCTTCCAGGCTTTTCTGGTAGTCGCCCATGAACGGCGCCACCGGCATCTTCAGTACCACCAGGCTCATGAAGGTGGCGAAGGCGAGCGCGGCAAAGCCCGCCCACACCACGCGGCGGTCGCGCCCGTAGCCATAGACCTCGGTCAGCACGTCGCCGAAGATATAGGAAACCGGGAAGAACAGCACCCCGGCGCCGAAGGTCACCGGCCCGATCAGCGGCAGCGTGACCTGCGCGGCCTTGGCCGCGCCGATCAGGTTGGAGCACAGCAGKACCGTGACGAACGCCACCATCACAAGGTCGTAGTAACGGTAGACGCGCCCGGTGTAGCCGGGCGTGGCGGTCGACATGGTCATGGCGGTTCCGGAGGGGCGGCAGTGCGGCGATTATGCCAGCCACGCCGCCGCCGCGCCCGCCGCCTTCAGCCCCCCCGCAAGCTGCCTGCAAGCCCACGGCCCCACAGCCCCACAGCCCTACAGGTTCAGCTTGCCGACCTTGGCGCCGTCCAGCGAGATATCGAACATCAGCCCGGCGTTGGTCTGCACGAAGCCGATCACCGGTTGCTGCCCGGTGACGGTATCGATCGAGCCGTTGGCGCCAATCTTCGCGACCGCCACGCTGGCATCCGCGCCGACAGTCCAGCCGCTGCTGTTGACGAACTTGCTGTAGGCGTCCGGCGTCATGAACATGATGATGACGGACTTGGATTGCCCGCCGGCGGTGAGTCCGAACGAGGCCGAGGTGGTGCGGTAGTAGCCCACCGCGGCGCCGTGGGAGCGCAGCACGCCTTCGCCGTACTCGCCCCCGATCACGAGACCTGCGGACAACACGCGCGGGAAGATCAGGATCCCCTGCGCACGCGAGGCCAGGTCGCGCGCACTGCCGGCGGTGGTGAACAGGCGGTTGAGCGCGCCGTCCGCACCTGCGTCGATTTCCTGTTTCTTGGCCGCCGCATCGGTTGGCGCATTGGTGCCGGTGGTGGTGCAGCCCGCGGTGAAGGCGGTGGCCACGAGCAGGCCCGAGCCCGCCATCCGGGTGACAAACTGGCGTCGATTCATGTGCTCTCTCCTGACAGGGAAGAAATAGGCCGGCGCCATGCCGCGGCGGCCGGGACTAAGTCATTGTGGACAAGGAGGCAGCCGCCAGCAATGCGCGACAAAAGAATTGTCTGCGGTGCACGAAAGTATTTAATGCGGGGTGCGCGGCACCGCAGCATGGCCGGCGCCGGCGCCGGGCGGCCGGAAATGGCCGCCGGTGGCGGCCGCGCGGCGGGGAATTGCCGCTATGCAGCGGGTTCKGCGTCGCCGCCGKGCGCGGACAGCCCGAAATGCAGGTAGGCGGCGGCGGTGGCCATGCGGCCGCGGGGTGTGCGCTGCAGGTAGCCTTGCTGGATCAGGTAGGGCTCCAGCACGTCCTCGATGGTGTCGCGCTCCTCGCCGATCGCCGCGGCCAGGTTGTCCACGCCGACCGGCCCGCCGCCGAACTTGTGCAGGATGGCTTCGAGCAGCTTGCGGTCCATGAGGTCGAAGCCGACCACATCCACATCCAGCATGGCCAGCGCCGCGTCGGCGGTAGCGCGTGTGATGGTGCCATCGCTTTTGACCTCGGCAAAGTCACGCACGCGCCGCAACAGCCGGYTGGCGATACGCGGCGTKCCGCGCGCGCGCCGGGCGATTTCCAGCGCGCCGAGCGGATCGATGCGCGCCCCCAGCAGCTGTGCCGAGCGGGTGACGATGCGTCCCAGTTCCTCCGCGGTGTAGAACTCCAGCCGCGCGACGATGCCGAAGCGGTCGCGCAGCGGGTTGGTCAGCATGCCGGCGCGCGTGGTGGCGCCCACCAGCGTGAACGGCTGGAGGTCCAGCTTGACCGAGCGCGCGGCGGGCCCCTCKCCGATCATGATGTCGATCTGGTAGTCCTCCAGCGCCGGGTACAGGATTTCCTCCACCACCGGAGACAGGCGGTGGATCTCGTCGATGAAGAGGACGTCGTTGGCTTCCAGGTTGGTCAGCAGCGCGGCCAGGTCGCCGGGGCGCTCCAGCACCGGGCCGGAAGTCTGGCGCAGGTTCACGCCCATCTCGCGCGCGATGATGTGCGCCAGCGTGGTCTTGCCCAGGCCCGGCGGCCCGAACAGCAGTACGTGATCGAGTGCCTCGCGGCGGTTGCGCGCGGCGTGCATGAAGATGTCGAGCTGGCCGCGCACCTTCTCCTGGCCGACGTATTCGTCGAGCAGCTTGGGGCGAAGCGCCCGCTCGAAGGCCTCCTCGTTGGGAGAGGCGGTGGTGGGGGCGATCACGCGGTMGCCCCCGCGGTCGGGGACCAGCTTGTCGGTTTCGATCATGGATGTGCTACGGGCAAAGTGGCTCGATTGTAGCCCGTCCGGGCCAGGCTACCCGCGCTCGGGCGGCCCCGCTCAGCCCTTCGAGAGGGACTTCAGCGCCAGCTTGATGCCGTCCGAGACGCCGGTGCCGGCCGGTACCTGCTTGATCGCCAGCGCCGCTTCCTTCTCGGAGTAGCCCAGCGCCAGCAGCGCGTTGAGGATGTCGACGGCATTGTCGTGCACCGGCGTGCTGCCTGGCGCATGGCCGAGTTCCGCGCCGAGCTTGCCCTTGAGTTCGAGCAGCAGGCGMTCGGCGGTCTTCTTGCCGATGCCCGGCACGCGTGTCAGGCGCCCGGCCTCCTGCAGCGTGATCGCCTGCGCCAGTTCTGTGACCGACATGCCCGACAGCACGGCCAGCGCCATGCGCGCGCCGATGCCGGTGATCTTGATCAGTTCGCGGAAGGTATTGCGTTCGGTGGCGGTGCCGAAGCCGTACAGCAGGTGCGCGTCCTCGCGCACGATCTGCTGCGTCAGGAGCGTGACCGGATGGCCCACCGCGGGCAGGTTGTAGAAGGTGCTCATCGGCACGTCGATCTCGTAGCCGACGCCGTGGCAGTCGACCAGCAGATGCGGGGGATTCTTCTCGATGRGGGTGCCGGCGATGCGTCCGATCATGGTGTGTGGTGTCTGCAGCGAAGCGAAAGTGGGCGCCAGTGTAGCCGAGCCGCCGGCTAGCGTCCCGGGGTATCGACGGCCTGGCGGCCCAGCGCCGGGTCGTCGGTGAAGAAGCCGTCCACGCCTGCCGCCAGGAAAGCCTGTACCTCGCGCACCATGCCACCCGGGCTGCGGGTGCCATCGTCGCCGCCCGTGCGCAGGTTGCGCGGCAGGAAGCTGTTCTCGGGGCGGAAGGTGTAGGGATGCACCAGCAGCCCGGCGGCATGCGCGTTGCGCACCAGCGCCGAAGGCGTGCCGAGGTCGCCGTTCGCGTCGCGCGGCACCACGCTGGATTTCTCCGGCCCGATGCCGTTGGCGTAGCTGGCCACCTCGCGCAGTCCGACCGGCGTCATCATGTCGGCGTAGGTGCGGGTGTCGCCGGCCAGGCGCCAGTCGGCGGGGCGCCCCTTCGCGCTGCCCATCAATTGCACCAGCTTCACGTTGGGCATGCCGCTGCCCAGGCGCTGGCGCAGCTCGCGCAGGTTGCCGGTCTCGAACGACTGCACATAGACCGGGGCGCTGCGCGTATAGGCGTGCGCGCGCAGCGTGGCCACCAGCTTTTCTTCCAGCGGCAGGCCGATGCCGCGGAAATAGCTCGGATGCTTGGTTTCCGGATACAGGCCGATCACGCGCCCGCTACGCTGCGAGGCAGTGGCCACCAGCTCGATGATCTCGTCGAACGTCGGGATCTCGAACTGGTCGTTGTACTGCGTATTGGCGCGGCGCAGCTGGGGGATGCGCTCGCGCGCGCGCAGCGTCTTGAGTTCGGCCAGCGTGAAGTCTTCGGTGAACCAGCCGTCGAGACGCTCGCCGTCGATGACCTTGATGCGCTTGCKAGCGGCAAACTGCGGCAGCGCGGCGACATTGGTGGTGGTGCCGATCTCGTTCTCATGGCGGGCCACCAGCACGCCGTCGCGCGTCATCACCAGGTCGGGCTCGACCACGTCGGCGCCATCCTCGATGGCGCGCGCGTAGGAGGCCAGCGTGTGCTCGGGGCGCAGGGCACTGGCGCCGCGATGCCCGATCACCAGCGCCTTGGG